>NZ_CP042820.1 GCF_008065155.1 Octadecabacter sp. SW4
ATGGCGCATCGCACCATACTGACCGAGCGCCAGCGTGTGGCGCTTTTTGACCTGCCGACTGACGAAGCGGATATGTTGCGGCATTACACGCTGGCAGACGACGATATCGAACACATCAACGAACGGCGGCGGCCAGAGAACAAAATCGGCTTTGCATTGCAGCTCTGCGCGTTGCGGTATCCTGGGCGGCTATTGTCATCCGACGAGGTTATTCCAGAAAAGATACTGCGCTTCATCGCCGCTCAGTTGGGGTTGAGTGCAGGCGATGTCCTGCCATATGCCGCACGCCGCCAAACCCGCCAGCAGCATTTGCACAACCTTCGTGAGGTTTACGGCTTCAAGATGTTCTCAGGCCAGGGCGCCCGCAGTCTCAAAGCGTGGCTTGAATGCGAAGCCGAATCCTCCCGTTCCAGCGAAGATCTAGCTCGGCGCTTTGTTGAAGAGTGCCGCCGGACGCATACGATCCTGCCCGGTGTCTCGGTTATCGAACGGCTTTGTGCAGATGCGCTGGTATCGGCGGAACGCCGGATTGAAAGCCGGATCGCCAACAGGATAAGCGTTGAAACGAAAGAGCGTCTGGACGCGCTGTTGACCGAGATTGCAGATGGCAATGTCACCCGGTTTATCTGGCTTCGCCGTTTCGAGGTGGGCAGCAACTCGGCGGGAGCATCGCGGCTTCTGGATCGGTTGGAGTTTCTGCAGGGCATAAGCCTCTCACCGGACATTTTGGTCGACGTTCCACCACACCGTGTCACCCGCCTTCGCCGCCAAGGCGAGCGCTACTTTGCCGACGGTTTGCGAGACATCACCAGCGATCGGCGTCTGGCAATCCTCGCCGTCTGCGCGGTGGAATGGACGGCGGCCATTGCCGACGCCGTAATCGAGACCCACGACCGGATTGTTGGCAAGACCTGGCGGGATGCGAAAAGGCTGTCCGATGCACGTATCGCGGACGCCCGATCTTCACTGCGCGAGACCTTGCGCTCCTTCAAGGATTTGGGCGCTGCCTTGCTGGCGGCAAAGGCGGATGGCGCATCTCTTGAAGCGGCCATTGACGTTACGTGTGGTTGGTCTCACCTCGAACGCATGGTGACAACAGCTGCAGAGTTGACTGACACGATGGCGGCTGATGCCCTGACTCATGTCGTTCACGGGTACCATCGGTTCCGGCGGTATGGCCCTAGAATGCTGCGGGCGCTCGATATCGGTGCGGCGCCGGTGGCGGCCCCTTTGATACAAGCTACAAAGGTCATCGCCGATGATCAAACCAATGCGCCCCGTCAGGTTGGCTTCCTGCGCCGAACCTCAAAATGGCATCGCCACCTCAATGTCCAAGACCCAAAAGACAATCGGCTATGGGAGGTCGCCGTTCTGTTCCAGGTGCGTGAAGCCTTCCGATCTGGCGATATCTGGCTCTCCCATTCCCGACGTTACGCCGATCTGAAACAAGCGCTTGTGCCAATAGAAGCGGCAAAGGCGTCGCCACGCCTGACGATGCCATTCGAACCTGAGGTCTGGCTCGATGATCGCAAGGTCAGATTGACAGAATCCATGGAGCGTTTGGCCAAGGCCGCCCGGAGCGGAGCTATCCCAGGCGGTTCCATCGAGAACGGTATTCTCAAGGTTGATCGTTTGTCTGCGGAGACCCCGGCGGATGCTGACGGCATGGTGCTTGATCTCTATGGCCGTCTGCCTTCAGTTCGGATTACCGATCTTCTGCAGGAAATCGATGATGATATCGCGTTCACCGAAACCTTCACACACCTGCGTACCGGCGCGCCCTGTAAGGATCGCATCGGGCTTCTGAACGTGCTGCTGGCCGAGGGATTGAACCTCGGCCTCAGCAAAATGGCTGAGGCGACCAGTTCCCACGATTATTTCCAACTTTCGCGTCTGTCCCGTTGGCATGTTGAAAGCGATGCCATCAATCAGGCGCTCGCCACGGTGATCGAGGCACAGGCCAAATTGCCGATGGCGCAGTTCTGGGGCGGCGGCATAAGCGCATCAAGCGACGGTCAGTTCTTTCCGACAACGCGGCATGGCGAGGCGATGAATCTTATCAACGCGAAATATGGGCAGGAGCCCGGCTTGAAGGCCTACACCCACGTCTCCGACCAGTTCGGGCCGTTCGCAACTCAGAACATCCCGGCAACAGTCAACGAGGCTCCGTACATTCTGGACGGGTTGCTGATGAATGAGGCGGGGCGAAAAATCAAAGAGCAATATGCCGACACCGGCGGCTTCACGGATCATGTCTTTGCCGCGACAGCGCTCCTGTCTTATCGATTTGTTCCCCGCATACGCGATTTGCCGTCAAAACGGCTCTATCTCTTCGATCCCGCAGCTGCGCCGAAGGAAGTCCGCCGACTGGTCGGCGGAAAGATCAGAGAAAAGCTGATTACTGAAAACTGGCCGGACATCTTGCGCGCCGTCGCTACCATGGCGGCGGGTGTCATGCCGCCCAGTCAGTTGTTGAGGAAGTTTGCATCATATCCACGTCAGCACGAGTTGGCTCTTGCTCTGCGAGAGATCGGTCGCATCGAGCGCACCCTGTTCATAGTTAACTGGCTGCTTGACGCCGATATGCAGCGACGGGCTCAGATCGGTTTGAACAAAGGTGAGGCCCACCACGCGTTGAAAAACGCTCTACGCATCGGGCGCCAGGGCGAAATCCGAGACCGAACCTCTGAAGGACAGCACTACCGTATGGCCGGGCTGAACCTGCTGGCAGCGATCATCATCTATTGGAACACCAAGCATCTTGGCCACGCAGTTGCGGCCAGAAAGCGAGCCGGTCTCGAATGTTCGCCAGACCTTCTGGCGCATATCTCGCCGCTCGGATGGGCTCATATCCTGCTCACAGGCGAATACAGGTGGAAAAGCAGGTGACGTCCGGCTTTAGGGTGTCATTCTGCACTCAGCCGGAGCAGACCCCGTAGTCTCTGGTCGCGGGCCGATGCGGGGCGTCAGTTCAAACATTTCCAGCCTTTGTGGTTTATATGGTTAGGACCCCAGAGCCTTGCGGACATCCGGTGCAACGCGGGTTCCCAGGATCTCGATCGCGTTCATCAGGGATTTTTGATCGAGCCGCCCGATCGCCATCTGAATGGTAATCCGTGTAAAGCCGAAGATTTCATGATGGGCGAGGATCTTGTCGGTCAGTTCTGCGGGGCCGCCCACGAACAACGCGCCGCTGGGGCCGCTCATGGTATCAAACTGTTCACGGGTTGCCGGGGGCCATCCGCGTTCTGCGCCAAGTCGGGTCATGACCTCGTTATGCGGGCCACTGTAAATGTCGCGGGCGGCTTGACTGGTTTCGGCCACAAACCCATGCACATTCAGTGAGGTTTCAAAGATGGCCGGGTCGTGCCCGGCCTTGGTGGCGGCAGAGCGGTAAAGATCGAACAAAGGCGCAAACCGCACAGGTTCCCCGCCAATTATACCAAGCGCAAGAGGCAGGCCAAGTGTGCCGGCCCGCACCGCCGATTGTGGGGTTCCCCCGATACCCAGCCAGATCGGCAGCTTGTCCTGATAGGGACGTGGATAGACGCCCTGATGATCGACCGCAGGCAAATGTTTTGTGCCAGGCCAACTTATGTGTTCGGCTTCGTTCACCATCATCAAAAGCTGGAGTTTTTCAGCAAAAAGGCCGTCGTAGTCATCCAGCGCATGACCAAACAGCGGAAAGGATTCAACAAAGGCACCGCGCCCGACCATGATCTCGGCGCGCCCCTGGGTCAGGTTGTCCAGCGTCGAAAACTGTTGGAAGACGCGAATCGGATCATCGGAACTAAGCACAGTGACGGCGCTGGAAAGGCGGATGTTTTTGGTTTGTGTAGCCGCCGCTGCCAGCGCTACAGCAGGATTTGAAACTGCATAGTCGGGGCGGTGATGTTCGCCAACGCCGAACCAATCCAGCCCGACCTGATCGGCCAGCACGATTTCCTCAACCAGATTGCGCAGCCTTTGGGAAGGGCTGACGCTGCCAGCTTGATCGGCGCCCGACTCTGCGAATGTGTATATGCCTATTTGCACGATATGGCCTTCTTTGGGGCGGGGGCGAATACCTCGCCCCCGCAGATATTTCCGTGGATTCTAAACGCCAAATAGGGCCCGAACAGGTGCAAACGCCTCCTTCCACGAAGCGCGCGCCTCAAGCCGTTCGATCCAGGCCGCGACGTTCGGGAGATCGTCAAGCGAGATATCAGACTGCACACGGTACATGAATGTCGAGGCCAGCGCGAAATCCGCAACGCTAAGATCGCCCGCGATCCAATCCTTGCCCGCAAGGCCGAATTCCAGCACTGCTAGGAACTGATCTACGTTCTTCAACTCGGCGTCTATGACGCTTTGATCCGCCTCTCCCATGCCGAACTTCGCTTTCAGGAACCGCTCGAACGACAACTTTTGCATTGCCGGACCAAGGTGAATTGTCTGCCAGTAAAGCCACTGATCCACCGTTGCCCGGGCCTTTGGGTCGTCAGGATAAAGACCGCGCTCGGGTTTCTTGCTTGCCAGATAGGAATTGATGGCGCGGGATTCCCATATCACGAAATCGCCGTCTGCCAGCACCGGCACCTTGGCATTGGGATTCATCGACAGGAATTCCACGCTGCGGTTGTCGCCGCCGCGTATGTCGACCTCGATGATCTCAAGATCGATCCCCAGTTCCAGGGCAACCGCCCGCACCCGAAGGGCGTTGGGCGAGAAATTGGCGTTGTAAAGCTTCATCATGGTTTCCTTATTGCGCCGGTGGGGTGAGCAGGGCCGCCTTGTTGGCAATCAAGAAATCACGCGCCGACTGGCCGGCCTGTCCGGTCAGTTTTTCCAGATCACCCGTTGCAACACTCAGATAGTCCTTGGCCATCGCCTCGTCGAAGGACGCAAAAACCTTTGCCATGAACTCTGGCAAGCCAGCGCCGATCATTGCCTGGACCAGATCGTCGGTTGAGATCGGGATATAGGGGATATCCTTGCCCGAGATTTCCGACAGGAAGGCCGCGATGTCGCTTTGGGAAAGCGCCGCGGGGCCGGTGATGTCCAAAACGCTTGAACCGGTTTCCTGCATCAGGGCCGCTGCAGCGGCGCGGGCGCAATCGGCGCGAGTAACATAGCCGGTTTTCCCCTCAGCGGCAGCGGCGAAGTGTTGCCCCATTCCAATGCTTTGCCCACCACCCATCAGCACCAGATCGGTGTAAAGGTTGTTGCGCAGGATGGTATAGTCGACACCGGTGTCCTTGATTAGCGCTTCGGTGTCGCTGTGATCTTTGGCGAACGTGATCGGGCTTTCCTCAACCGGGTTTGTCAATGACGTATAAACGATATGTGTGATCCCTTCCTTCGTCGCGGCTGCAACGGCGTTTTTATGCGCTGCCAGTCGCTTGCCTGGTTCCAGATCGTCGGTCGAAATGATCAGCAAACGCTTGCCACCCGCAAAAGCCGCGCTCAACGATGCGGGGTCGTTGAAATCACCCTTGCGGGCCTCAACTCCCTTGTCAGCCAGATCGGCCAGCTTTTCCGGCGAACGGGAGACGGCGATGATCGGACCGGCACCGGCCGCAATCAGATTGTCGATGACCTGTCGGCCAAGTTGGCCGGATGCACCGGTCACGATGAAAGGGCCGTTTTGAATGTTTGTCATTGGGTATTCCTCGATTTTTCGGGTTGGATTTGGATGTTCAAGCGTCTGATGGGATTCAGCCAAAGGTAAACGCGCTTTCGACTGCTCCGAGCACGTGATCCTCCAGCGTTTTCACGCCTTTGTCGGCAAGGGCGGCCCCCGCGACAACATGCAGCGGAATCAGATGTTCTTCGCGCGGGTTGGCATCGCGGGCACCAGGGGCGGCGTCCCACCGAGCCAGCATTTGATCACGCTCTGCTGGATCGGTGCGGGTGGCCGCATCGCTTAGCCAGCGGTCAAATTCCTGCCCGTTCACGGAATCGGTTGCACCACCCCGCATCGCATGCATCATTTTTTGCATGTTGTGATAGGTGTTGCCCGAACCGATGATCAGAACACCTTCATCTCGCAACGGTGCCAGTGCCCGCCCGACCGCAATATGCGCAGTTGGGTCAAGATCACTTCGCAAGCTAAGCTGCACACAGGGAATGTCTGCCTGCGGAAAGGCCACCTTGAGCGGGATGAACACGCCGTGATCGTAACCGCGCGCCTCATCAACGGGGCAGGGGAACCCGGCCGCCTCGACCAGCGTCTGCACCCTGTCGGACAGCGCGACATCGCCGGGCGCGGGCCAAGTCAGTTCGTAGGTGTGAGGTGGAAACCCGTTATAATCGAACAACAGCGACGGGGCCGGGTTTTTCTGCACCGTAAATTGCGGCTCTTCCCAATGGCCTGAAATCACCAGCAACGCCTTGGGGGCTTCCGGCAATGACGCGGACACATCGGCAAGGAACTCGCGCTGCCGGTTCCAGGTTTCTGGCGGGTCCCAGTCCATGAAGAAACAGGGGCCTCCACCGTGTGGAATGAACATCGTTGGCATTCGGGTCATGTACTGCATCCTTTCGTCTTTATTGCGAGCGAAGCCTGACGATCCAGCCCGCCTATGGTTGCTAAGATTCCGGTTACGCCGCGCTATTCAGCAAATCACCGTAGGGCGATTTCTTTTCGCGAACCCGGTTTTGCGTCAGGAACGATATGATCAGTGCCGCCCATGCGATGATCGCCGGCGGCCAGCCCGGATCGCCCGCAGCTATATGCGCTGAAGCGGCCAGCAACAGGTGCCAGAACATCGCCGCATAGGCGAAATCGGACAGGAACGTCGACGGGCGCCAAAGGATGACTACGGCCGCCACGATCTTTAGGATGGCCAACGGCCATATTATGTAGGTTGGGTACTTCAACAAGCCCTCATACATTCCCGCAACCATGTCATGCGCGGTGATGTAAAATGTCGCCCCGCCCAGATAGACCAACGCAACCAACCCGGTTGCCGCCCAGTATGTAATTTTCACAGATTTTTCGCTCATTTCGACGTCCCCTTTTTTTGTAATATTTGCCTGGGCATTCTTCCGAATGGCTCACCCTTGCTAGGTTTTGCTATTCGCTCTAGTATTATAAAGCGTCTTAGTTTTGAAAGAAAAGTAGGCACTGAAAAGTAACTGCCCTTGGAGAACCTCAAAATGAAACAAACAACACCGCCCGCGTGTCCCATGGACTCCATTCTGCGCTTGCTGATGGGGCCGTGGACAACTTATATTCTCTGGGTCCTTAGTGACGGCGGGCCACAACGTTTTGGGGTGCTAAAACGGGCAGTGCCGGGAATTTCGACTCGTGTTCTGACCGAACGGTTGCGAATGTTGCAGGCGGCCGGGGTGATCTGGCGCGATCAGACCCAAACGATCCCGCCCGCCGTTACCTATGGTCTGACTGAACGAGGTGACGATCTGCGCCAAGTGCTCGAATCCTTGGGTGAAGTCGCGCAGCGCTGGCAATCCGAAGGGGCGTTTGAAACGGGTGATGTTGCTGCAGAATGATCAATACGACGATGTAGTGGTCCACATAATTTTGATCTGCTACCGCAAAATCTGCCAATTTGAGCCAATATTAATTGCTTAGTATCCGGCTTGCCACGCTATATTTAACATAAGATATATTACCGGCATCCAATTTGTGTAACGCAAAGCTTGTACAGTTGCCTTAAAACTGAGACTCCTATTTTGCGACTGGATCGGTTAAACGTGTCTGACCCCATCAGGTCCTGAACCGCACTGCGCGTCAGCTTCTTGCCCCTGGCATAGGGCCACTGAGAACGGCGGTGCAAAATTAGACCACGGTAGCGCCGTCGTATTGGCGGTGCGGGCGGCGTAAAAGTCGTCCACTTTTTCCCTTCTTGCGGCAGCAGGGAGGGCGAGGAGATTTACACCGTGGAACTTTATCTGAAGGTCAGGCTGGCGCGCAGCGAGGGGATGAGCCAGCGGGATCTGGCGCGCCATTTCAACATATCGCGCGACAGCGTTCGCAAGATGTTGGCGTTCTGACCTGCCCCCCGAAACTTCCCTCGTTCTGATGTAGAGTTTGCTCAACCTTTTGAAGGAGCAAACGAATGCGAAAGAGCCGTTTCACGGAAGCGCAGATCATCGGAATGATCAAAGAACAGGAAGCCGGGATGCCGACGGCGGAGGTGTGCCGCAAGCACGGTCTCAGCCAAGGCACGTTCTACAAGTTCAAATCGAAGTATGGCGGCATGGAGGTTTCTGACGCTGCCAAGCTTAGGGCGCTGGAAGACGAGAATGCCAAGCTCAAGCGGCTGCTGGCCGACACGATGCTGGACAACGTTGTGCTGAAGGACTTGCTGGGAAAGAGCTGACGACGCCGAATGAGCGGCGAGAGGCAGCGCTCAGGGCGCTGCGGGATCATGACATCTCGCAGCGCCGGGCCTGCCGACTTGTCGGTGTCGATCCGAAGACGGTCCGGCGTGAACGCCCGGCGGACAATCCTGAGATCAGAGCAGAGATGAAGGCGGTCGCAGCCAAGCGGCGACGGTTTGGCTATCGGCGGATCGGCGTGATGCTGGAGCGCAAGGGAATGATCATGAACCACAAGAAACTGTATCGCCTCTACACAGATGAAAAACTGGGCGTACGTCGAAGGCGGGGCCGCAAGCGGGCGCGAGGATCACGAACACCCATGCCAGTGGCGCTGCGGCCCGGTGAACGCTGGTCGCTGGACTTCCTGTCCGATACGTTTGGCGCGTCTCGCAAGTTCCGCATCTTGGCAGTGAATGACGATTGCTGTCGTGAGAACCTCTGTCTTATGGCTGACACCAGCATCTCAGGAGCACGGGTGGCGCGGGAACTTGATGCGCTTGTCCGCTTGTACGGCAAGCCTGCCAGCATTGTCTCTGACAACGGCACCGAGTTCACCAGCCGGGCGATCCTGAAATGGGCCAACGACAACGGCGTGGACTGGCATTACATCGACCCGGGTAAACCGCAGCAGAATGCTTTCATCGAGAGCTTCAATGGCAGCCTGCGTGATGAGCTTCTGAACGAGGAGATGTTCGACAGCCTGGACGATGCACGCCGAAAGCTGGCGCTTTGGCGCTACGACTACAACAATGTCAGACCGCACTCATCGCTCGGCAATCAAACGCCCGCAGAAGCGCGCCGGACGCTTGAGCAATTTGAGGGCTCCGCGCCCGACGCGCTTGCCCAAACCGAAACCGAGGAATATGAAAACCAGACCCGCAGACTCTCGTTATGAATGAGGGACCATCAGGGGGCAGGTCACTACCTACTTGAAGCATGAACCACTTCAACCAGAGGCTGTTCCGGTTTTCGAGTCGGTGCTTTCTTCTTTTGGTGGACGGATACGGAAAAGAAGTGCGTAAAGTACCGGCACGGCGACAAGGGTCAGCACCGAGGCAAACGCGAGGCCACCCATTATCGTCACCGCCATAGACGCGAAAAACGCATCCGGCAGCAGGGGTATCATGCCGAAGATCGTCGTGCCTGCGGCGAGCACCACAGGGCGTAGACGACTGACCGAACCGTCAATCACTGCCTTGTAATCCGCCACACCCTCTGCGCGCTGAACGTCGATCTCTTCGACCAGAACGATCGCGTTCTTCATCAGCATTCCCGACAGCGAAAGGAAGCCGAGCAGAGCAGTGAAGGTGAAAGGCAGGCCGGTGAAAAGCAGCCCGAGCACCATGCCCGTCACGGACATTGGCACGACAAGCCAAAGGATGAGGGGTTGGCGCACCTTGTTGAACATGAGAATGGAGATTGTCAGCATGACAAGGAAGCCTAGGGGAAGCTGTTTGCCAAGGCTGGTCTGGGCGTCGGTTGAACTTTCATACTGGCCACCCCACTCCATGCTGTAGCCGTCGGGACGCGGGAGTGCCTCGATCTCGGCCCGCACGCTTTTGAAGGCCTCATCGGCGGTGAGATCCGCCCGTGCACCGCCAAGGGCAGTAATGGTGCGTTCGCGGTTGCGCCGGTGAATCAGCGCCTCGACGAGGCGCGGCTCGAACCGTTCCACAAGGTTGGCCATGGGAACGTAGGTGCCAGCACCATCGGACCAGGCCGACAGATCCCGAACGCGGTCAACCCCGTCCCGTTCGGTCGCGGGCAGCCGCAGGTGGATCGGGATGACCTCGTCGCCTTCGCGCAATTCACCGACCCGCAAGCCCGACGTTCCGTAGCGGACGGTATCGGCAATCGCGCTGCGCGTGGCCCCGGCCAGCCGCATGCGCGACTCATCGACGATCGGCTCAACAAGGATTTCGCGCTGGCGCCAATTGGTGCGCGGGTTGGTAATTGTGCCTGCGGCCTCGTATATCCGTAATGCATCGTCGGCGAGTTGGCGCAGAACGACCGGATCGGGACCAGAGAACCGGACCGCCACATCGGCACCTGAGGGTGGGCCAAAGACGAGCTCTTCGACCCGGACGAGCGCGTTGGGAAATTCGGCCGGCAGATCACGATTCAATCGATTGGCCATAGCCGGGATCGCCTCGGCGTCGGCCACACGAACGATAAGCTGGCCATAGCTGGCATCTGCCTGCTCCGGGTTGTATGTCAACATGAATCGGCTCGCGCCGCGCCCTACCAAGGTCGTCACGTCCGTCACCTTGTCTTCAGACAGGATCAACTGCTCGAGCCGTTTCATTTCACGGTCGGTGACGTTGATGTCGGTTCCCTGCGGCATCTGGAATTCGACATAGAAAAGCGGGGTATTTGACGCCGGGAAAAAGGCCTGCTTGACCTGCCCGAAGGCCATCACCGACAAGACCGTGATTCCCACGATTGTTAGCACAACCAGCACACGCGCGCGCAGCACGAGCCAGAGCAACCCGCGATAGATCCCGTAGAACGCGCCCTTGTAGGGATCGTCCGAGGTATTTTTTGGGGTCTTGAGCAGCAACTTGCCGAGATAGGGCGTGACCGTAACAGCCAGAATCCAGCTCATCAGCAGCGAGATGGTGATCACCGCGAAGAGCGAGAACAGAAACTCGCCGGTCGAGTCCGGCGAAAGTCCGATCCCGGAAAAGGCCATGATCCCGATCACGGTGGCTCCAAGCAGCGGAATGGACGTGGAACTTTCGGTCTCGGCCGCAGCTTTTATCGCGCTCTTTCCGCGCGCCATGCCAATCACCATTCCTTCGGTGATCACGATGGCGTTGTCGACCAGCATCCCCATCGCGATGATCAGGGCACCAAGGCTGATCCGTTCCATCGCGATCCCGAAGACCGACATGAAGAACAGCGTGACGAACACAGTGAGCCCGAGCGTCGCGCCGACCACCAGGCCGGCGCGCCAGCCCATTGTGATCATCAGCGCCCCGACAACGATGGCGACCGACATCGCAAGGCTCAGGAGAAAGCTGGAGACGGCCTCGTCAACGACGACGTGCTGTTCGTAGATCGGCGTGATCTCGACGCTGTCCGGCAAGTCGGCCTTCAACGTCTCAAGCCGGGCCGCGACCGCCGAACCAACTTCGACCACGTTGCGGTTCGTCAACGCCGAAACCCCGAGGGTGAAGGCTGCCGTGCCATTGTGGCGGATCACCTGGCTCGGCTGTTCCGCCTCGTCGCGGGAGACGCGGGCGATGTCACGGATCGCAACCTGTCCGACCTCTCCGGCCGCGCCAAGCCGTAATTGTTCGATCCCCTCGGGGGTCACGTAACCCGGCGGAACGGACAGGCCGATGCGGGCGGGGCCCTCGGTGATCTCGCCATTGTTGAAAACGAGGTTTTCATCGTTCAGCACGCCCAGAACCTGGTTGGGCGGAAGGCCCAGCTCTGTCAGGCGCGCGGATGGAATCGAGATCGTGATCACCTCTTCGGTGAGGCCCTGAACCTCGACCTTGGCGACACCGTCGACGGTCACCAGCCCCAGCCGCAATCGCGTAGCCAGATCCCGCTCTTCGCGCGGGGTCAGACCTTCGGTTTTCACCGCGTAGAACATGCCGTAAACATCGCCGAAATCATCGTTGACGATGGGCGCGCGTGCGCCTTTCGGAAGGTCACCCTCCACGTCGCGGATGCGCAGGCGCATCTCGTCCCAGACCTGCGGAATCTCATCCGGGCCATATGTGCCCTCGATCTCCACGGTGATTTGCGCCATGCCCGGCATCGACTTGGATTCGACCCGGTCAAGCTGCTTCATCTGCTGCAGCGCGTTTTCGATGACGTCAGAGACCTCTTCCTCGACCTCGACTGCTGTCGCGCCGGGATACGGCACGAAGACTAGCGCGGTCTTGAGCGTGAAACTCGGGTCTTCAAGGCGGCCCACGGTGTTCAGCCCCCAATACCCGCCAAGAAGGCAAAAAAGGATGAGGAGCCAGACCGCCACGGGCCTCTGGATGCTTGCGCCGGAAATGCTGAATGCCATGGATCTGTTCGTGTCCTGTCAAGGGGGCGGGATCAGAGCCCCGCAACCGTCACGGTCTGATTGTCGCGAAGCCGCCACCACCCGCCGGAGACGACCAGTTCATCGCCTTGGAGACCTTCCAGAACCACGATCTCGTTATCGACGGGAAGGCCCAGACGCACGGTCCGGCGCGTGACCTGCCCCGACTCTTCGTCGTAAATCCAGACCGAAGGCTCGGTTCGGCTAGAGGTATCGATCGCCGACACGGGGACCATGGCGGATTGTGCACTGGCTTCGGCCGCCGCATTTGAAAGACGCACCCTGGCCGTCATCCCCGGCAGAAGACGCGAGTCGACATCACCCCGGATGGCAAATTCCACATCGTAGGTCTGCGCCGTGCGGTCGGCATCGGTTGCAAAAGACCGAAGCATGAGCGGAGCCGTGTAGCCGGGCACGGCTGGAAAACTTGCCACGAGATCGAAGGCCTCGGGTGCGCTGCGTGCGACCGCCGCCAATTCTTCCGGCAGAGAGATCATGATCCGCATCTCGCTGACATCCTGAAGACGCGCAACCGGCGCCGCGGAGGTGACGTTGACATATTCCTCGATGAAGGTGCGCGCCACGATTGCATCGAAAGGCGCGATGATCTGCGTCTGTGAGAGGCGCCGCTCGGCCTCGCGCAGCGCAACTTCGGCCTGCGCGTATTCGGCGCTGGCCGTTTCGAAGCGCGCTTCGGCCGCAACCCCCCGTTCGGCAAGGCTTTTCGCGCGCTCGAGCTCGGATTTCGCCAGGTCAAAGGCGGCCCGCGCCCGATCCACCGCAAGTTCGAAATCGACCGGATCGAGTTCCGCGATCAGATCGCCTTCGCTGATCTTGTCGCCCGGATCCACCTCGAGGCGCAGGACCTGTCCAGAAACCTGGAAAGCGATGTCTACGGTGCGGGCTGGCGCGACCCGCCCGGCAACGGTGCGGCCACGCGTGACGGTGCGACTTGTTGCTCGGGTCACTTCTACTGTGACCTTCCGGTCGTGTTCAGCCCCCTCGCTGGTTTCGGCCGCAGGCTTTGTCGCGTCAGTCGTTGTCTGGGCCCGGACATCGGTCCGGAGCGCCGGAAACACCGACAAAACCAGCAGCGCCGCAGCCGCGATCACGGTAACCGATGCGATCCGTTTCCAGCTCTGCTTCATTCTATTCGAGTTCATCGATCAGGGTCCTTAATCTTTCGATGACGCGACCACGGAGATCCGCCCCGCCGTCTGGCAGCTTGAGAAGTTTCTGGAAGCGCACCCCCTGAATCGCCCAAAAAACCACCATGGCACCCTGCGGGTCTTGTGTGTCGGACAGGATACGCCCGATGTCGTCGCTCAATTCTCCCCGCAGCGGATCGAGCAGTTGCGGATCTGACGCCGCTGTCGCGAGGATCGCCATCGACAGGTCATCATCCACCTCTTGCGATTGCAGAACCGTTTCGAGATGACCACGCAGGGTTCGCGCGGGGTGCCGCTCCGGCACGCTCTCCAGCAGCTCCCGGTGTTCGGCCAACATCGCATCGAGCAGCCCCGAGAGCAGGGCCTTCTTTGTCGGGTAATTGTAAAGCACGCCCCCCTTGCTGAGGCCCGCCTCCTTTGCAACCGCGTCGATCGTTATCTTTCCCGCACCTGCACGCGCGGCGATCACGCGCGCAGCAGACAGTATCCTGCGAGACGCGCTTCTGGTTTCTGCTGGGGTCATGTGTTCACTCAAAACTGTACCGTCCGGTCGGTGCATCTGCGTGGGTAGCTAGTGTCCGGCACCATCCGGGTCAAGTGTTCAACCGGATCCGTCACCTTGAGGCGCGGCATGGCACCTGTCGAAGCACCAGAAGGCAAGCTGTTGGGCCTCCCACGCTATAAGTCATTGCGTCGGCCATATACCCCCAGAAAAGCGTCAACCGCCCTCTTTGAATGCTCAGATGCATCGACGGGCTGGTCGACGGCCAGCAATCGCGGCATGATGACGCCGGAGATGGACAGGTGAATGAACTGACTGGCGGCGTTTTGAACGTTTTCAACGTTCAGTGATTTCGTTTCGTGCAAGTCTTTGAGTATTTGCGCGACGTGTGTGATGGCGCGCGTCGGGCCTGCATCCATGTATATTTCGCCTGCCTCCGGCAGAACCGGAACCGCGCCGATGCAAACGCGAAGGAGACGAATGTAACCCTCATCCATGACCAGCCCGATCATGCGCCGCGAGAGTTCTTCAAGGGCACCTCGTGCATCGCCCAAGCTTGAAAGCGGACGACAGATTTCTTCTGAAAGTTTGTCGCATTCAGCTTGTAAAACGCTTAAGAAAAGCCTGTCTTTGCTTGGGAAATGCGCATAAAGGGTCGCCTTCGAAACCTTGGCTTGTTCGGCAATGGCATCGACACTGGCGCCTTCGAAGCCGCACTTCAAGAAGACCTCCCTCGCCCCTCTAAGCACATCGGCAACTTTACTTTCTCTCATGGCGATCACCTGGTTCCAAAACGTGATAACGAACGCACAGTGCAACATGACTGGCCGCGCTCAAAGGCGTCCAACAGGTCCATCAACTGTCATTCGCAAAAGCCGAGCGGCGCTGCGTAGCTCACAAACACAACCGTCATGAATCGGCACCGCCCAAAGCTGGTAAACGCACGCGTTTTTCGGGCTGGCGCAGTCAAACAGCGCCCAAGTCATCGTCCTGAAACACCCCCTCAGCTTTCCAGCGTTCCGCGATAGTTCCCAGTGCGTCCAGAACGCTTCGCAGGTCGTTCCCGCGTGGCGTCAAGCCATAGGTGACCGCAGGCGGGATCGTCTCGGCCTGTTCGCGCCAGATGACCCCGGCACCTTGCAGCATCCGCAGACGCTCGGTCAGCATTCGGGTCGATATCCCCGGCACAGAGCGCTTCAGCACCCCGAACCTTTGCGGCCCCTGATCGTTCAGGACCCAGATGATGTAGGTGGTCCACGGCCCCATGAGCAGCCGCAGGATCGCATCCATCGGGCACTGTGGCGGCGTTTTGGACATCGCTGTGCGCTTCCTTCCCAGATGGTTACTTTATCGTCCCTACTTTAATTTTTTCCATAACTCAACTATTACACCTCCTGATACAGGCACTCGAGGGTTACCTTGGCAACCGGGAGGGACAATCGGACATGGCCCGCCAGCCCACGCTCTTCATTCCCCACGGGGGCGGCCCCTGCTTCTTCATGGACTGGACTCCGCCCGATGAATGGGACCGACACCGGCAGTTTCTGGAGAATCTTCCGGGCACACTGCCTGAGCGCCCCAGGGCGCTTCTGGTGATCTCGGGTCACTGGGAGGAACCCGCGTTTACCGTGCAGACAAGTCCCACCCCGCCGCTTCTGTTCGACTATGGCGGTTTTCCGCCGCATACCTACGAGTTGACCTGGCCCGCCCCCGGCGATCCGGCGCTGGCCGATCGCGTGCATGACCTGATCCGCGCCGCCGGTCTTGCCGCCGCGAAGGATGCCGCACGGGGTTTTGACCACGGCGTCTTTGTGCCACTCAAGGTCGCCTTTCCAGAGGCTGACATTCCCTGCGTCCAGCTGTCGGTTGCCAGCGATCTGGACCCCGCGCGCCACATTGCGCTCGGTCAGGCCCTGGCCCCCTGCGCGATGATGGCGTGCTGATCCTCGGCAGCGGCAACACCTATCACAACATGGGCGTGCTGATGCAAAGCCTGCGTGGCGGGCCGCGCGGCCCCGTCGTTGGCGGCGCGTTCGACGCCTGGCTGACCGAGGTGATGACCTGTCCCGATCCCGAGGAACGCAACCGCAGGCTCGTGCACTGGTCAGACGCACCGGGCGGTCGCGATGCCCATCCGCGCGAAGAGCATCTGATCCCACTGCATATCGTGGTGGGCGCGGCGGGCAACGATATCGGTCGCAAGACGCTGGAGGATCACGTTCTTGGCGCTGTCGAAAGCGCCTTCCGCTTCGGTTGAACAGAAAACGCAAAAGGAGAACCACAAGATGTCCGATAGCATCCAAGGCCCCTTCATCGTCACCGGCGCCTCCGGTCAGCTTGGCCGTCAGGTCGTCGAGAACCTGCTTGCGAAGGGCGCGAATCCCGTTGTCGCCATCACCCGCACGCCCGACAAGCTCGCCGATTTGCGCGCGCGCGGGGTTGAGGTCAGGGCGGGCGATTTCAATGATCCGGCCACGCTTGGCGCGGCCTTTGCCGGTGGCGGGCGGCTGCTGATCATCTCGACGGACGACCTTGAGCCGGGCAAGCGGCTTGCCGCGCATCGCAATGCAATCGCCGCCGCGCAGGAGGCCGGTGTAACGCATATCGTCTATACGTCGCTCACCAATCCAGATGAAAGCAGCCCGATCACCTTTGCCGCCGATCACCGCGAGAGCGAGGCGCTGATCAAGCAGACCGGCCTCCCGCACACGATCCTGCGCAACTGTCTTTACGCCGATCTCTTGCTGATGAGCGGGGCGCAGGCGATTGGCGCGGGGGCGCTTTACGCGGCGGCGGGTGACGGCAAGGCGGGCTATGTCACGCGCGCCGATTGCGCCCGCGCCGCCGCAGCGGCCCTGTTGTCCGAGATCGGATCGACCCTGCGCGACATCACCGGACCCGAGGCCGTCGGCCATGCCGAGATCGCCGCGATACTGTCCCAAGTTGCCGGCAAGGAGATCCCCTACGTCCCGATCACGCGCGACGCCTTGGTTGAGGCGATGAAGGAACACGGCCTGCCGGAGTTCATGGCGAATGTCTTCTCCTCCTTCGATGTCGCCGTTGCCAAGGGGAATCTCGACGTGGCCTCGGATGACGTGAAAAAGCTGACCGGGCAAAAGCCACAATCGGTCCGCGATTTCCTGCTGGCCAACACGCCCGCACTGAGCGGGCAGGCGTAAACGACACCCAAGGAGGCCCCGTCATGCTGAATATCCCGCCGCGCGAGGGGCCAAGGCCCGTCACCACGCCTTGTGCCCCGCATACCCAGATCAGTCAGAACCCAGATGCCGCGACAGCTCAGGCATTCAGGGACAGGGCCTTCGATTTCCCCTTTGTCATCCGCCAGCCCTCGATGATCTCGGTGCCGGGGGCCGAGGCACTTTGCCTCGAACACGGGCGCGGCTGCGGCTGCCGCGAGGCGTTCATGATCGGCACCGAGTTCGCCCATGTCCATCCGCCGCAGGACGGTAGCCTGCACATGATGCTGCCAGAGGATGCGGTGCCGAAGATCGTCGATCTTGGCTGGGCAGAGCCACATCCGATGGCTGCGGCGGGCATGATCCCGCCCACGGCTGTCATGGTCTATGCGCCCAGAAATGAGCCCGAAATCGATTCAGTTCTGGGCCTGCTGGGCCTTTCCTATGACTTTGCCCGGGGTCGGCTCGGACGGGTGGACAACATCGTTCTGTAACGGATGCGCCGTTCAATCCGGTTGTGAAACCGCATGCGGATGATTTAGGGTTCAGGCGCGTCGCAAGAATAAAAAACACGCCCGAATCATCACAACAAGCGAGTATCCAGTGGCAAAAAACAGACCCGTTATCATGGCCGCGATCGTCATCGAGACCGTTCAATTGTCTGGGGTGCAATTTCTGACCGGCCGTGGAAAGCTTCCATTTTTTACTCAAGGCGGAGGGAATCATGCATTGGCGCATCACGGTAGAAGCGGTCGATCTGACCGGTGAGGAGTATCGGCAGGAGTTCCTGTTTGAGAAGGATCTTGATGGCTTGACTGACGGTCGCATCGGCTGTTCGATCGAGGACGGCAAAGAGATCATGCGTGAAATCCAGAAGGCTGTCGTGCAGCGCGAGCTTGATCTCTGGGTACGCTACCGGCGCATCTGTCAGTGCTGTGGTGGTCAGCTGCCAATCAAAGACTACCGGACACGGAAGATACTGACGGTTTTTGGCGCAGTTCCGTTGACCTCTCCTCGCCTGATGATCTGCCAAAGATGCACCCCATGGGCCTGTTTCACGTTCTCTCCAGCCGCGGATCTTTGTCCTGATCGCGCCACGCCCGAACTGATGGAGCTGTCGGCGAGGCTTGGTGCCAAGCTGCCCTACCGCGAGGCATCGGACATACTGTCGACATTCCTCCCCGATCAAATGTCGCGCAAGTTTACCACCCTTCGCCATCGCACGCTTTCGGTTGGAAAGCGCATCGAAGACGCTGAACGCAGTCGGCGCTGGAACGAATTCTTGGCTAAAGAAGACCGCACCCAACTGGAGTTGCAGATGGAGGACGATCCCGCGCGCGAATTCATCTTCACCGTCGACACCGCGCATATCCCCTTGGTGAAGAATTGGGGCGGGCGCACATTTGAGGCGGTTGTCGGTCATTGCGGACGTGGCGGTCGAGGCGACAGCCCTGGACCGCTCTTTGTGTTCGAGGGGACACAGTTGGCTGAGTTGGATGCGACCGCCTCACTGGCTTTGAACGACCAGGGATATATTGGTCGAGGGGAGATTACTGTGATCTCGGACGGCGAAGAATGCCTCAAGCGCCTGACTGGCATGTTGCCGCAGCCGGCCACTCACATTCTCGACTGGTTTCATATTTCAATGAAACTTCAGCCGCTGGCCCAGATAGCACTGACTGTACCCGAGGGCTATGGTCTGTTCGAGCAAGACATCGACCGTATCAAATGGAGACTTTGGAACGGCCAACCAAAGCGTGCTCTGGATCTGATAGCTCTCGTCAGAAAGGCGCTTTCCTCAGAGACAGGTCACTGTTTCTGGGCCCAACGCGCAGACAAGCTCCTGGAGAAACTTAGCACCTATATTAGCCGAAACAGTCAATCAGTTATCAACTACGCTGAACGCCATCGCGCAGGACGACGCATTGCAACATCACCGGCAGAAGCAAGCGTGAACGCGCTCGTAGCCAAACGGTTCGTCAAGAAACAGCAGATGCGATGGTCACGAACCGGCGCACATTATCTGCTGAAAGTGCGCGCTGCAATGCTGAACGGTGATCTCCCGGATCGAACCCGATACGTCCCGCCTGAAACCGAAGGATCGCCCTATGTGGCAAGCCTGCTGAACCCAAAACCGCCACTCCTTAAAGCGGCATGACCCCAACATTTTGAACGGTCCCAAGCCCCAACAGGATCGGCTGACCGGCGGCTACATTCTGCCTCTATCACCGGATACACTCGAACGGGCGCGGGAGCTTGCGCCGACATGGGACATCAATGTCCTTGTCGGGGAATGGCGAACCTACGCTGCAAGACAGAAAGAGCCTCCGAAGAACCCGGATGCCGCGTTTCTTGGGTTCTGCAAGAGTTGGTATAAAAAGAGAGGCCGTAATGGCTGGTAGAGTAATTACTCAAAAGATCATTTACTCAAATACTCAACCCATAGATCGCGGGTGATGCTGGATATAGTCCGGCCTTCTTCCGCTGCCCGCCCCTTGATGCGGCGATAGAGCGAGTCCTCGATCTCCGCGTTCAGACGACGCTTCTTCTCGTTCGTTTCGGTCACGTCGCTCAGTAGCTTCGACTTGATCTCGTCGCGCTGGCTCGGTCGTTTGCTCGAAAGTGCCATCACGCACCCTCCCCGTCTATGAAGGCGAGAATTTCGTCTGTCAGGGCGTTTACCTCCGCCAAGGCATCGGCGTTCTTGCTGTCAAATACCGTGCCTCCTTCGCTCGCGGTCTGGGGATAGACCTGCCGCTGCGTGATATGTGTGGTGAACACACCCAGCCCCTGTTCCGCGAGTGCCGTGACGATCTCGTCGCCAAGACGTGTTCCGGCGATTGCACGGCTGATGATGAAGCGCGCCGCAGGCTTGCCGTCCGTCACTTCCTGACGGGCCTTGATGAACTCCACCAGGTCCGATGCGGCCCACAGGTCGTAGGGGCTGGGTGTCACCGGGATAAACACGAAATCGGTGATCTTGATGCTCGCGGCGATCATGTCCTCCAGCTTGGCCGCGCCATCCACCATGACAAAATCGTAGGCGGCGGCGACATTCGGCAGACTTTTGACGTTGTTTGCCCGGTCCAGCGCGACAAGGGGCAGGGGGTTCTCTTCGTTGGCCGCGTGCCAGTCTCGGGCGCTGCCCTGCGGATCGGAATCGACTATCAGAACCTTGTGGCCGCGCTCGTGCAGCGAACGGGCAAGGTTCGTGGTGATAGTCGTTTTACCGCTGCCACCCTTGGGATTCAGTATCGAGATAATCGGCAAGTCAGCCACCTTGTGTAAATGAGTTTTTACTCAAATGAGTATATACTCATCCTATCACGACACAGTGGTGTAATCTATAGAGGCTTGGCGTCCAGCAAAACAAATCTGACCGCGCCAGTGCTTGGCTTACTGAACCGCCGACTTACGCAGCACATCGTTGATCCGGCTTTGCCAGCCTGGACCTGTCGCTTTGAACTTTGCGACCACATCCTGATCCAGCCGGATCGACACCGGCACTTTGGGATTCTTGGACCGTGGACGTCCGCCGACATTTTTGCGCATGTTCTCGGCTAGGGCCGGGAAAGCCTCCGTGAATGGCTTTGCCTTGGCGATTTGGTCGTCTGTCACCTCAGCTGCGTCAGGATCGCTGGCAATCATCTTCTGAATGCGGGCTTCCTCCGCGTCAGAGATAGGTGTGTGCTTCTTGGCATTCATAGCAGGCTCCTTTCCTTGCGGCTTGCAGGGCGCATGGAGATAACCGACACGCCTTCCGTTCCCAGAACAGCAAAGACCACGGCGATGGTGCCATCGTTCATGCGCCCTATAGCCATGTAACGGTTTTCCTTTGCAGGGACCGTCACGGCGTCGAGGAAAAACCATTCATCAAGGTCAGCAAAATCCAACCCATGCCGTGCAAGGTTGGCCTGCCGTTTCGGCTCATCCCAGACAATCATTATCATAGTTTTTGTATATACGAAAACCAAACGAAACGTCAAGGCACTGCTTCGGCAACCGCTCAAGCCCGCCGCACCGTCCGTTCACTGACCTTAAACAGCCGCGCGATTTCAGGAACAGCGCGGTGGTCCTGGTCCCTCATACGCCGCACTTCGACTTTTTGGGCGGCTGACAGGGCAGGGGGTCTGCCACCGATCCGTCCGCGCTTGCGAGCTGACGCCAAACCCTCTTTCGTCCGCTCGGAAATCCGTTCTCGCTCGAACTGCGCGATGGATGCAAAGACGTGGAACACAAGACGGCCGGCCGGTGTCGTCGTGTCGATGTCCTCGGCCAGGGACCGGAAGCCGACACCGCGCTCGCCGATGGTCTCCACGATCTCCAGAAGGTCTTTGAGGGACCGAGCCAGGCGGTCATATTTGGTGACGGTCACAACATCGCCGTCGCGGAGTTGGTCCAGCATCCTGTCCAGCTCTGGCCGCTGGCGCTTCGATCCGCTGATCTTGTCTGCGAAAAGTTTGCCAGCTCCGGCTGCTGTCAGCGCATCGGTCTGGGTATCAAGGTTTTGGTCGTCCGTGCTGACGCGGGCATATCCGATAATCATGGTTCACTGTGACAAAAACCTGCCAAAACTGCAAAGGTTTTGCCGGGGGATTTTGTCACGTCTAAGCGGTTGATCCTGCGTGGGGCAGGGCAGGGCGGCCAAAACGGCCGATATTGGTGAAAAACTCGACACACTACATGTTGTGTTTGATGGCACACTGCACAACGCGGGATGGTTGACCGTGCTAACTACTCGGATATACTCCCGTAACTTGTCCCGAGTGCCTTTATGACGTATCGATCTCAATGATCGAGGTGCCGTTGGTGCCGCCTTGCGCCGTCTTCGGAATCCGGTGTCTTTATTCTGAAAGGAGTTCCCGATGCGCAATACTTGGATTTGGACCGCGCTCGTACTTCTCGTGATCGCCGGGGGCTCCTACGGCATTTATGCCTTTCTCCGACCCGCACCGCTTCCCGAGCAGGTTCTTTACGCAAATGGCGTCGTGGAGGGCACGGAAATCCGGGTTTCCGCCGAAGTGGCCGGCCGCGTCGTGGAAAACAATCTCGTCGAAGGCGCGTTGGTTGCCGAGGGCGACTTGCTGGTGAGGCTCGACGACACCGATGCCAGGCTGAACAAAGCCCGCGCGGAAGCGGAGATTGAAGCGCTTGCGGCGGAACTCAGGCGCGCGGAAAGCGAACTGGAAGTAGCCCAGCATCATCTCGGAACAGCCGAGATCGAGCTGGACCGGGTGCGGAAACTCGAGGAACGCGGTACGGTCCCGGCCCAGACGTTGGACATCGCCCAGAATGCGTTTCACGCCGCGCAAGGTAATGTGACAGCGCTTGAGGCTGGAACAACCGCGATGGGCAAGCGCATCATCGCCGTGCGGCGCGAGATCGACCTTCTCGACAATCAGATGTCCAAGACCCGCATCACCGCGCCGCTGACCGCCACCGTGCTGATCCGGGCGGTCGAACCGGGCGAATTCGTTCAACCGGGACAGCCCTTGGTCACGATGCTCGATCTTACCAGCGCGGAGGTCCGTGTGTTCATTCCCGAAAGCCGGATCGGACAGGTGGAGCTCGGCGCGCCCGCGCGCCTGCGCGTGGATGCCTTCCCCGACCGGCTGTTCGAGGCACGGGTCGCGAGGGTCGATCAGACCGCGCAATTCACGCCGCGTGACATCCACATGCCGGACGAAAGGGTGCGTCTGGTCTTCGGCGTGGTGCTCGTGATCGACAATCCCGACGGCGTGCTGAAACCGGGGATGCCGGCCGATGTCTGGATCCTGTGGCAACCCGATGCCGGATGGCCCGACCGGCTGTTCGTGCCGACATAGCAAAGGGTCCGCCATGGCAACGAACGACATGGTCATTGAAGCAGAGGGGCTCGGGCGCCGGTATCGGTCAGTCCTGGCGTTGAGCGACATCGACATCGAGATCGGTGTTGGCGAGATCGTCGGCCTGGTCGGGCCGGACGGTGCCGGAAAGACGACGCTCCTGCAACTTTTCGCGGCGATCCTCGATCCCAGCGAAGGTCGGTGCCAGGTCTTGGGTCACGACACGGTGAACGAGGCTGCGCAGATCACGTCGAAGATCGGCTACATGGCCCAGGGTTTCACACTCTACGACCGGCTGACCGTGGCCGAGAACCTGTCCTTCGCCGCCAAGATCCGCGGTGTGCCGGGCGGGGACTACATGGCCCGACGCCGCCGACTGCTCGACATGACTGGGCTGACGCCCTTTCTCGACCGGCGCGAGGGGGCGCTGTCGGGGGGGATGCGCAAGAAGCTCGCACTCTGCGCCAACCTGATCCACGAGCCGCCGCTACTGCTTCTCGACGAGCCCGGGCTCGGGGTCGATCCGCTCTCGCGCCGGGAGCTTTGGCAAATCCTCGACGACTTCCGCAGCGAGGGAGCGACGATCGTGCTTTCGACATCCTACATGGACGAGGCCGACCGCTGCGACCGCGTGGCGTTTCTGGACCGCGGCCGGCTGATGGCGCTCGGGCGACCCGACGAACTGCGCGCGCAGGCGAAGGGGCTGGTCCATTCCATCGTCTCGGACCGGCCAGCGGAAGCCGAGGCGGCACTGCACGGAATGGCCGGGGTCTTGGGCATCCAGTGGCGCGCCGACAGCGTGCGTTTCGTGATGAAGCCGGGCGCAGATATTTCGCAGGATGAGAAGGCGCGTATGGACGCCCTTGGACAGCTCGCATTGGCGGAGCCGGGGATGGAGGACGTGTTCACGATCCTGCGCGGGGATGAGTCCGTACCGGGAGAAGCCGAGACCGCTGTGGCGACCCGGCCCGCCGCCCGTGCCGCAACAGGCAAGACCGGAGAGATCGCAACCAAGGGGCTGACCCGCCGCTTCGGCGATTTCGTCGCGGTGGGAGATGTCACCCTCACCATCGCACCGGGCGAGATTTTCGGTCTGCTCGGAGCGAACGGCGCGGGCAAGACGACGCTGATCCGCATGCTTTGCGGGCTGTTACCGCCCTCGTCAGGCAGCGCGACGGTGGCGGGCGTGGAGGTCACGTCGGACCAAGGTCAACTGCGGCAGCGCATCGGCTACATGTCGCAACGGTTTTCGCTCTATCCCGATCTGACCGTTGGCGAAAACCTGTCATTCTTCGCCAGCGCATACGGACTGTCGCGGCGCGATGCGCGCGAGGCGATCGGCTGGGCGGTGGAGATGACCGGACTCGGTGGCCAGCATGGTGAGATGGTGGCACGTCTTTCCGGTGCGGTGCGCCAGCGCGTGGCGCTTGGCTGCAGCATCCTGCACCGCCCGGCGGCGCTGTTCCTCGATGAGCCGACCTCGGGCGTCGATCCGCTGGCGCGGTTCCGGTTCTGGCGCCTGATCCGGATCCTCGCCGAAGGGGAATGACGGTTCTCGTGACCACCCATAATCTGGAGGAAGCGGCCTATTGTCACCGTCTTGGCCTGATGGACATGGGTCGCATGATCGCCATCGGTGACCTGTCGGCACTGCGCGCGCATTTTCCCGGGCGGGAGTTGGCAACGGCGGAGGATGTCTTTCTGGCCTTCATGGAACGCGAGCGGGCCAGGCCGCAGTCGGAGAGAGCCGCCTCATGAAGCTGTCGCGGATCTTCGCCATCGTCGAGAATGAAACGAAGGAGATCGTCCGGGATCCAGTTACCGTCGCGGTGGCGTTGCTCATACCGCTGGTGATGTTGTTCCTGTTCGGGTACGCGATCTCGTTCGATGTGGACAACGTCGCGATGGGAGTGCTCGACCATGACCGGTCGGCGGAAAGCCGGGCGCTTGTCGATCGCTTTCTGGCCAGCGGGTATTTCGCCATGGCCGAGAGTTACCAAAGCGCAATCGAGGCCGAGACCGCGTTGCAGCGCGGTGCCGTCACGCTTGCGCTGATCATTCCGCCAGGTTTCGCGGACCAACTCGCGGGGGGGAACCCGCTCCGGTTCAGGCGCTGGTGGATGGGACATTCTCGGCAACCGCCAATCTGGTGGCGGCCTATGCCAACGCGATCATCACCGGTTTCGGTGTCCAGACGGCACCGCCGATCGAAGTGGCGGCGCGCGTCTGGTACAATCCCGCGCTGCGTAGTGTGAACTTTGTTGTGCCCGGCCTGTTCGGCGTTATCCTCATGGCCTTCCCGCCGCTTCTGACCGCTCTCGCGATCACCCGCGAAAAGGAGACCGGTTCGATCCAGCAGATATTCGCCTCGCCGGTGACGCCGGTGGAGTTCCTGTCCGGCAAGCTGATCCCTTACGGGCTGATCGCGTTCCTGCAGATCGTCATGGTGATCGCGGTGGGTTTCCTCTGGTTCGCGGTTCCGCTGAAGGGCAGTCTCGGTCTGCTGTTCGGGGTCGGCATGATCTATGTCTTCACCACGGTCGGGATTGGCCTTCTCGTCTCGACGATCACCAGCAGTCTGCTTGTCGCCATGCTGCTGACACTGATCCTCTCGCTGATGCCGTCTTTCCTGTTTTCCGGCTTCCTGTTTCCGATCTTCACCATGCCCTACGTGCTGCAACTCTACACGCGGCTCTTCCCTGCGCAATATTTCGTGGATTTCTCGCGCGGTGTGGTTCTGAAAGGGGCGGGCCTGGCCGAGCTGTGGCCGTCGGTGCTGCTGCTGCTGACCTATACGCTGGTGATCTTTGCGCTCGCGGTCTGGCGTTTTAAAAAGAAGGTGGCGTGATGGGCGCACGTCTCGCAGGTCTGCTGGTGAAGGAGCTGATCCAGCTCCTGCGCGATCCGCTGATCCTGATCCTGATCCTCTGGCTTTACACGATCGAGGTCGTGATCTGCGCCTATGCGCTGTCCTTCGAGGTCGAGAACATGCCGCTGGCAGTCGTCGATCTGGACCGCAGCCCGCAAAGCCGCACCCTGGTGCAGGAGTTTCTCGCAACGGACGTCTTCGCCGATGCTGGCCGGCCCGCCAGCGCGACCGAGGCCGGTGCCTGGCTGCAGGACGGACGTGCCCGGGTGGCGTTGGTGGTGCCGCCGGGGTTCCAGCGCGAACTTCAGAATGATCGGACGCCTGAACTGCAACTGCTGCTGGACGGGGCGAACTCCAACATGGCGGCCCAGGCGCGGGGCTACGCCCTCGAGATCGTCGGGCGCTTCTCAATCAATGGCGGCAACAGCGGTGGGGTTGCGGTCGGACCGGTGCCGATGGTGCGGGTCTGGTATAACCCCGACCAGACCTTTACCGCCTTTATCGTGCTGTCGATGGTGGCGCTGGCCGCGCTGATGGTCGGCGTGATCCATCCCGCCGCGTCCATTGTGCGCGAGAAGGAAGCGGGAACGATCGAGCAATTGCGCGTCACGCCGATCCGGACGTTTGAGTTGTTCGTCGCCAAGACCCTGCCGACGCTGGTGATGGGACTTCTGTCGGTTTTTCCCAGCCTGTTGATCGTCTGGTGGTTCGGCATCCCGCTGCGCGGCAGTCTGCTTCTTTTCCTCGGCCTCACCGCAGTGTTCCTGCTCAGCGCCATCGCCATCGGTGTTCTGATCGCCAGCGTCAGCCGGTCGCTTCAGCAGGCGCTGCTGCTGGCGTTCTTCGGGCTCTTTCCGTTGATGTTCCTGTCTGGCACGCTGGCGCCGATCGAAAGCATGTCGAAAGTGCTTCAGATCGCCTCCCTGGCAAGCCCATTGCGCCACTACATGGACGTGACTCTGGGGATTTTCCTCAAAGGCGTAGGGATCCGCGAGCTCTGGCCGAGCGCGCTGTCACTGATCGCCATCGGCGCGCCGCTTTTCCTCGTCGCCTTCCGCATCTTCCGGCAGCGAGGAACCTGAGAGTTGCGGCGCGGCATCAGGATGCAGGCAACGACGTCACGAATCCCCTCTGAAAGAGCGAACACTTTGCCGAGCCACAGCTTGAGGCGGAAGGGGAGCATGTCATCACTCGTCTCCAGCGCATAGGCCACATCGCGGGCCAGATATGTGCAAGGCAGGTCTGATGACGGTGCCCATGGCCCTGTTGCGCGGAATACCTATCTGACAGCCAGACTGAACTGATGCCGTCGGGTGCGCGAAAGCCACGCGCTACGTCCGCGCAACAACACAGACCATTGCGAAAGCCTACAGCCTGGCAGCGCTTCTGACGGAATTGGCGTAACAGGCCCGAGCGTGCATATTTGATCGTTTGATGGGACAAAAGGCGTACAAGCTATGCGCCTGAGCGCTGCAGGTACATGACGACGTTTTCGGCGGGGAACTTGAAGCTTCGGCCATCGGAGACGCGCTCTGCGCTGATCGGATATTTTGGCCTGTTTGGATTGATGGCGACGATGCGGAAGAGTTCATCCTTCGATCGGAAGGTGCGGCCGTGATCCTCGGGCTCCAGGCCAAAATGAGGCGCGAGCACCTCGAACAGGGCCTTCTCTGGTGAGTAGATCTCGCCGCTCTCTTGCGGGATGCCGACGCGGAAGCTGATCTCGAAGCTATGGCGCAGATCGATATCCGAGAGATCCCCGCCTTCGACCGTCAGCCCGTGGGTTTCTGCCACGGCGAGGCAGGCCTTCATCATGTCCCGGCGCAGCCGGTCGCAAAGCTCAGGGGTCAGGTTGCGTGGTGGTGGGACCTTGGCCCCTGTTTGCACAGGCACCTTGGGCGCTGAAGGCTGTCGCTTGCGTGGGGGCTTTTTCATGCAGTCCGCCCCTCTACGATATCGTTGCCCGTCAGCATTTCAGCCTTTGCTTTATAGACAGTACCGCGCGAGATCCCCATTTCGCGGGCAATTTCCGTTGGAGAGAGGCCTGCACCAAGCTTGGCCTGAATGGTGGCCATGTCGATCTTGGGTGGGCGACCGCGATAGACCCCTTTGCGTTTCGCGGCCTTGATCCCTTCAGCCTGCCGCTCGCGGCGGAGATTGGTTTCAAACTCCGCAAAGACGCCAAGCATGTCGAAGAACGCTTTGCCCGTCGCCGTAGAGGTATCCACGGGCTGTTCGGTGGCCGCCAGATGCGCGCCCTTTTCTTTCAGCCGCGCAACGATGGTCTGAAGATCCTGCATTGAGCGGGCAAGCCGGTCGATCCGCGTCACCACCAGGGTTTCGCCTGGGTGAATAAAGTCGAGGATGGTTTTCAATTCAGGGCGGCCTTCAAGCGTCGCGCCACTGCGCTGTTCTTGGCGCACCATCCCACATCCTGCGGCTGTCAGCGCCTCAATTTGGGCATCGAGGTTCTGATCGACGGTCGATGTTCGGGCATAGCCGATTTTGGGGCTCGATCTGTTCATTTTGGGTGTGCCTCTGACATGATGTGTTCACTACCTCGAAACAGACCCAAAGTGAACACGCAAATCGCATGTTCCGGTGTTTATGCGCGCCGTCATTATGGGTATACTCTAAGTGACGCTTCTAGCCCTCCATAACCCAACGTGATGTCCGCCGTGTCTTTTGCCTCTGCAGTTTCGCGAACTGCTCACTGACAGCATCGGCGTGGATTTCATCATGAGCCCAGTCAACGTATCCAGCTTCCTTCGCCCAATCGTGTTCTGGGTGCTTCGCATCCCCACGCGCTTCCTTGAAGACTTCGTACATGGGCGGGCCTCCGATATCTTCCGGCGGGGTTGCCCACTGACCGCCCACAAAACGCGGCAAAGGTTCATTCGGCACGACTGGACGCTTTGAGACCAGTTCAACGCGATGCGCCCAGTCATCCCCGAAATCGTAGGTGTAGATCACGGGCGGGACCTTCTTGTTCAAAAAGAGCTCCAGCTTCTTCGTGGTGACCTCCATCACCGGCGGGCCGAACATCGGCTCGCTCCAGAAGTCCTCGCTTTTCATCTGGTATTTCCGGTCACCAATCTCGACATCCCACAGGTGCATATCGTACCACAGGAAAGCCGCCTGAATGGCATCGTGCAAGTGTGGGAGGGTCTTGTCCGACCTGATCTCGATCTCCCGCCACGGTGCGGGATCGACATCTTCAAGGGTGATTTTCAGTCGTAGGACCTGGGGTTCTTTCTTCGCCATGAGCGCCTCTATGCGGCCAAGGGCCCGAAATCGATCCGCTTATCCAGATCGACCTCGAAGCGGCCATAAGGGTTGATGTGTAGATAGATGAGCGGTGACAGGCCGCGATAGTCCTCAGGGGACAAGCGTGCGACCACATTGGGGTTACGCAGGACGGATTGCACCATTCGCGTGTTCACGTAGACCAATGACGACTGTAACAGGTGCAGCGCATGCGCTGCGGTTTCCTGGTCCCGCACACGGTTGGTTGCGATTTCGCCGCCCTTGCCGAAGAATACGAAGCTGTTGGCGCTGTTCCAGTTTTCCACGACGTTCAACCCTTCGTGGATTTCCCGCCGGAAGGTCTCCGAACGCAGATAGCGGCATAGGAAAATTGTTTTGATGGCACGTCCCAGCTCCGCCAGCGCTTTGTAGGTCGGATGCATTACATCGGACCGGGCAAACCGGCGCAGGATGGCTTCTGGGTCGGCTGTTCCGTGGCGCATAGCCGCTGCATATTTGACCATCTCATCGTATTGGCGCTCGATTTCACCCCAGTCGACAACACCCGACAGGATCGGCAAAAGGTTGGGTAGTTGACCGCGCATGCCTGCGTTTGGGAGGGCAAGTTTCTGGCGTGCGATGGCCTTGAGGCGGGGTGCAAGCTCAAAGCCCAGAAGATGGCAAAAGGCAAAGCCAACCGCGCTCTGACCGTGGCTATCGACATACTGTCTTTGGATTTCCATGTCCGTACAGTGCCGCAAGACGCCCTCGATCATGGCCGCTACTTCGGAAGACGAGCACCGCTTCAGTTGCGAATAGATGCACGTCGCCTGCCGCTCGACATGCCAATAGATCATGACGCCACGCCCGCCATAGCGTGCATGCCATTCCGTCATAAGGTTACGATCCCAAGCCCCGAACTTGGTGGAATCGCCGGCACAGGTCGTACCGGGCGTGCCCCAGACTTCCGTCTCGCGGATTGCAAGCGTAGCATTGGCAACCTGCGCGCAAGCGGCCTTCAAGGAAGCCGGATCGATATAACGCCTCCGAACATGCTTGAGCTCGTCATAGCTAACATCGGGCGAACCGGCGGCCACGCGTTTCAGGCCCGCGTTGGTTCCCAAGCCGTAAAGGCAGAGCAACAAGCGCTGATCCCGCACGGGAGGTGGCAGAGCCTCCCGGCTGGCCGAGGTCTGAAAGCTGTTCAAAAACCCGGTGTCGAGGGCAGTTTCTTTGAGGACATCAAGCAAGCCTGTCATTGGCCACGCCCGGGCAACCTCGGCTTTCAGAGCCGCCAGACCAGGCGGCTCCGGAACCGGTGCAAAGGGCGTAATGGAAATCCGGTTCTCCCCACCCCACCTCAAACGCACCTTGTCATTGTCCGGCAAAGTCGCACTCAGAAGGTGAAGCTCCTGTTCCAACTCAGCCTTCACGCCAGCCACAAAGCTCTGCGCGTCACGTGACAGCCCCAGATCGGCGTAGTAGGCGTCACGCCGTTCAGAAAAATCTCCCGGCAGATCATCATCCGGATTGCGGTAGCGGTCAGCGCCCTCAATCCAGATTTCCTTCGCGCGGACACGGTCTCGCAGCTGCGTCAGCACACAGAGCTCGAAGGACACGACGTTAACCCGGCCATGCTCATCTATGACGGCTTGACGCCACTTTCCCGGGATGATCCCAGACGGGATGTCATCTTCTGTAACAACACGGCGACCAGAAGCTGCAAACCTGGCAATCTGGTCCAAGGCTGTCAGTATCGGGTGCCACACCGCGTTGTTCGAGCAAAACCGCAATGCCTTGAGCAGGGGTGGCAGCATACGGCGGTAGTGGCTGGCATACGAGTTGCGCATGGTCTGTTGGATGCGCGCATCCAAGGTGCCCTTGGCGCGATGTTCGTCGATGACTGCCCGGAGTTTGGCCGCTCCGGCGATAGGGAAGATGACATCTTCGATCCGACCCTCAGGATGCTCCAATGCCACTGTAGCTATATCAACAAGCAAACGCTCCTTGCCGTGAACCGCACCTATATCTGCCGCAATGCCTTGAATAACCTTGCGACGAGACCGTGTTCCCAGACGATGGACCACCTCCAGGAGCTGGTCAATGAGCCCATCGATCAGCTGCGATCGACGGTACATCAGGTAGACAGCCAACAGCCCGAGCCGCCGCTCTGGGGCGTGGCGGCGCATTTCCGAGGCGGTTTCACCTTCCACCTGACGCGCAAGGCGCGTTACCCAACCGCGCTCAACACTGGTCAGAAATTCCAACGGAAGCCCAAGCTCCTCGACAAAGGACGCTTTTTGCGCGGCCAGTAGCACGCTGTCGAGTGTCGCGGCTCCGACATCATCCTTCAGCCGTTGAAAACCCGTATCCTCTAACGGCTCAGCGAGTGCCCGCTCCAATTGCTCCGCCGTCTCGATCGACAGCTGGGATGCCACCAACGTCAAGAAGTTCTCGCGAAAATCCCGGCGGGCAGCGCGGGCAAGGCGCTCCATGATCTTCTCTGAAGGAACAAACACGCCCATTTGTCGCGCCTGACCGAAACCGCGTTCGATCCAGTCTGCTAAGTTCAGGTCTCGCCCACCAAGCTGTTCAATCATCCATTCCTGGAGTTTGCCGCGATCACGATCAGATGCCCGGCGAAACCCAAGAAAATCGAGAATACCCGCACGTTGCCGCCGCGCGGTATCACTGGAATACGAGTAGGAAAGATCGTCAGCCACCCCAATCTGGTCCGCAACGTAAGCGATCACATCAGGATCAAGATCGTCGCGGTCGGCAGGAAACCGGCCATGCTGGCGAAAAAAGAGGAGTTGGCATGCAATCGCGACCCGCGACTTCGCCCCAAACCGGTTAAGAAACCCAAAATCTGAATACGAAAGCCCCCACACCGAGGCAAATGCTTGCTCTGTCATGACCCCTCCAGACGCAAGCATCATCCAGCATCAGGTCAGGCCGTCAATCAGCCTTTTGTTCTCCAAATGGTCCTTAAAAAGCCCAAATATGCAGCTTCGGGCCCCTTGGGCCGATCGGTGTGCGCGCCGACCGCGCGTCGATCGAAGTGTTGCACAAGACCGAATTCGACACGACGGGCACGGCCCGGATGAGCGCCGCACCAGAGCTGAGAGTCGCCCCGGGCGAGACTTTTAAACTTGAGCCCGGCGGCATGCATGTGATGCTGATTGATGTCGAATCACCGCTGGTCGAGGGCGAAACACTGCCGCTGCGGCTGAAATTCTACGACGGCGACGACATTATCGTCGATGTTCCGATCCTTGCCGCCGACGCCAGAGGGCCGCAAGAATGATGGCAGGTTCGTTGACACTCACATCGGCAAGCCCCGCTCCTCCGCGAACCCATCATGCGGGCTTTGACCCACGATGCGGATGATGTCACCCCGCACCCTGGGGCTGTCCGGCGTAATTGCAGCCCTTGCCGCCGATCAGATCAGCAAGGCAATCGTCGTCGCCAACAGAAGCATCCTGGCGGACGGAATTCCGGTGTTTCCCGGCTTCAACCTGGTCTATCTGCGCAACGACGGCGTCACCTTCGGCCTGCTGGGCGGCGTACCGTGGTGGGCGCTTTCGGCGCTTGCCCTCGGCATTGTTGTCTGGCTAACAGTCCTGCTTATGCGGGCGCAAAGCCGGCTGGAAGCGGTTTCCTGTGGGCTGATCATCGGTGGCGCACTTGGGAATGTGGCCGATCGCCTGCGTTTCGGTGCAGTGACGGATTTTCTGGATTTCTACGCAGGCGGCTGGCACTGGCCTGCATTTAATCTCTCGGACGTCGCGGTGGTCAGCGGGGTCGCTCTGCTGCTTGTGTCCGAATATCGCGCATCAAGAAGACCGCACCGGCGCGAAGGCTGACCGCGGTCAGTCGTGGCCATAGATTGCCGCGCCCGGATGCGGGTGATCGGGGTGCTCGAACTCCAGCGTGGAGTGGCGAATGCCGAACTCACTTGCCAGCATTGCCTTGATATCGCTCTTGATCGCTTCCAGCCGGTCCCAGTGGTCGCGGGCGACGACAATATGCGCGTCCACGGAAATTCGTTGTTCGTCGACTTGCCAGAAATGCACCCGGTGCATGTCCTGAACGCCCTGAACGCCAAGAACCGCGGCAATCAGCGCCTCGTTGTCGATCTGGGGCGGGCTGGCCAGCATCAGCAGGCGGATGGTGCCGCCGATCTCGGTGAAGGCAAGATAGAGGATGTAGACGGCGATACCGATGGTGATCGCCGGATCGATCCAGCGCATGTCATAGAGCAGGATCAGCGTGCCACCGATGATGACCGCGACCGAGGACAGCGCGTCCGAGAGATTGTGCAGAAACAGGGCGCGGATGTTCACGCTGCCCTTCTGCATCGAATATGTCAGCATGGCCGTGAGCGTATCGACGACCAGCGCCACGCCGCCCAGGATCACCACCCACCAGCCCAGAACCTCGGGCGGGTCGACCATCCGCATCACGCCCTCGTAGACCAGATAGAGACCGATCACGATCAGCGTGGTATAGTTGATCAGTGCGGCGACGATCTCGATCCGCTGGTAGCCGAAGGTCATCTTGTCGTCGGCGGGGCGGCGCGAGATTTTTCGGGCACCGAAGGCGATGACCAACGCGGCCATATCCGAGAAATTGTGGATCGCATCGGCGATCAGCGCCAGCGAGCCTGCGAAAATCCCGCCAACGATCTGCGCCACGGTCAGAATACCGTTCGCCCAGATCGCGATTGCAACGCGCCGGTCACCGGATGCCGGGTCTATATGGGTGTGGCCAGAGCCGTGATCATGCGGCATCGGTTATCTCTTCGCTGCGTCCTGCGCCCATCTCCGGCCCTTACCATTGTTGAGGGCGGACACCGGTTTCCGGAGCCCGCCCGTCGCTTTGTTGCACACGTATAGCCGCATCTAAAGCGTTTTGCGTTAAAGTTGAATCACAGGTTTAACGCAAAACGCGCATAACATGTTGATGTCGCGAGCGTTTCGAAATCAAGTTGTGATCCAACTTAATCCCGAAACGCTTTAATAGCCGTATCTAGTCGAAGATTTCCATCAGCCAGGACTTTCGGCGGGATCCATGCTTGCCGTATCCGCCGTGTTTGCCATGCTTGCCGTGACCACGGCCTCCATAGTCGCCCGGATCATTGTCATAGCCGCGCCGGTCGCGTTCCCGTTCGCGCGGCGGCGGTGCCATTTCGGTCGCGCTGCGCTCGATAATCTTGTCCAGCTCGCCCCGGTCCAGCCAGACCCCGCGGCACTCAGGGCAGAAATCAATTTCCACCCCCTGCCGGTCCGCCATGCTCAAGGGCACCTCGCAGACCGGGCACATCATCCTGCCTTTTGCATTCATGTTTTTATCGGGCTCCTTTCCCGTTTCCTTCAGTTCAATGACCATGCGCCAGCGCCCCCTTTGCCGCGGTTTCGCCAACTCGCTCACCGCCTTTCGGCGCGCCGCTGTCGGCCTTGCCGTTCAGGAGCCGCAGCGCGTTCATCACCACCAGCAGCGACACGCCGACATCGGCCGCAATCGCGCCCCACATCGAGGCCATGCCAAAGGCCGTCAGCCCCACGAACACCGCCTTGGTCGCCAGCGACATCCCGATATTCTGGCGGATGATCCACATCGTCCGGCGCGAATGGCCGATCAGCCACGGCACCTTGCCGATGTCGTCGGTCATCAGCGCGATGTCGGCGGTCTCGACCGCCGCATCCGAGCCGATGGCCCCCATGGCGATGCCGAAATGCGCCCGCGCCATGGCCGGCGCGTCGTTCACCCCGTCGCCGATCATCGCCACCATGTCGTGGGTTGCGACCAGTTCCTCGATGGCGTCCACCTTCTGTTCGGGCAGTAGCTCGGCGCGCACTTCGTCGATGCCGACCTCTGCGGCCACGGCGCGCGCCGTGCGCTCATTGTCGCCCGTGAGCATGACAATGGTCTTCACACCCTGTGCGTGCAGGCGCGCCACGATACCTTTGGCGTCTTCGCGGATCCGGTCGCGCAATTCCAGCACGCCCAGAAGTGTCTCGCCGTCACCAACGGCCACCAATGTGCTGCCCGCGCCCTCGATCCGCTCGCGCAATTCGTCGGGCAGTGTGCTGCCGACGCCTTTCTCGGCGGCGAACCGGTCAGAGCCGAGCCAGACCTTGCGGCCGCCAAAGCTTCCCTCGACCCCGCGGCCCGGCACCGTGCTAGTGTCCTCGGCCGCATCGCTATTAACTCCGGCGACCTGAGCCTGCGCCAGTATGGCGCGTGCCAGCGGGTGCGAGGACCGTGCCTCCAGCGCCGCAGCCACCTTCAGCAACTCGCCCTTCGAGGTGCCGCCCAGAGGATGCACCGAGGCGACCTCGGGCTCGCCCTCGGTAATGGTGCCGGTCTTGTCCAGCGCCAGCGCAGTTGTCCGTCCCGGTGCCTCGACATAGGCGCCGCCCTTGATCAGCACGCCGTTGCGCGCCGATGACGCCAGCGCCGCGACAATGGACACCGGGGTCGAGATGACCAGCGCGCAGGGGCAGGCGATCACCAGCAGCACCAGCGCGTTGTAGAACCAGTAGTCCCAGGCGCCGCCAGCCAGAAGCGGCGGCAGCAATGCAATGGCGATCGCCAGAACCATCACGATCGGCGTGTAGACGCGGGCGAATTTGGCCACCCATTGTTCGACATTGGCGCGCCGCGAATGCGCCTCGCCCACCATGCGGATGATCCGCGACAGTACCGTGTCCGAGGCCGGTTTGGTGGCGCGCACCGTCAGCGTGCCCACGCCGTTGATGGTGCCGGCATAGATCTCGTCGCCCGGCTCTTTCGTCACGTCCGCGCTTTCGCCGGTGATCGGCGCCTGATTGACGCCGCTGATCCCGTCCAGCACCTCGCCATCGAGCGGAATGCGGTCGCCACCGCGCACCACGAACCGGTCGCCCACGGCCACCTGCGCGGCCAGCACGTCCTCTTCGGTGCCGTCCTCGCGGATCACCCGCGCCGTGGGCGGCGCGAGATCGAGCAGGGCGGCCACCGCATTGCGCGCGCGCCCGACGCTCCAGCTTTCCAGATAGAGCGACAGCGAGAAGAAAAACGCCACCGTCGCGGCCTCGAAATATTCGCCAAGGAAGATGGCGCCGGTCACCGCGACGACCATCAGCAGGTTCATGTCCGGCGACAGCCTGCGCGCCGACGACCACGCCTTGGGCGCCACCAGCCAGGCCCCGAAGATGATCGCGGCCAGAAACAGCAGGCTCTCGACCAGCGGCATCGCCGCTTCGCCATGCCCGGCAAAAATCCCGATTGCGCCCTGAAATCCGGTTTCGACGATGTGATAGCCGAAACCCACCGCCCAGAACCCGCCGGACAACGCGGTGAAAAGCTGTTGCCGTTTCAGATGCGCGACCTGGCTGGCCGCGGCGCTCTCGGCATCCCAGAGGCTGGCGCTCATGCCGGTGGAACCGATCAGCTTGATAACCTTTTCGTCGCTCATCGCCTTGCCGGTATCAAGCACCGTCATACGGCCGTTGATCACATCAAAGGCCAGATGCTCTTCGCCGCCGACCTCAGGCCCCAGCACCCGGTTCAGGATCGCCACCTCCTCGGCGCAATCGAGCCCGTTCACCCGAAAGCTGCGGCCCTTGGCGTCAACATCGCCGACCGGGCCGATGTCGCCGCACATTGCACCCTCGCCCGAGCCGCAGCAGGCACCGCCCTCGCCCTCGCCCTCGCCCTCGTGCTTGTGATCGTGGCCATTGGCCTGGTCGTGTTTGTGCCCGTCATGCGGCATCGGTCTCTCCCGGAGCGAATCATCCCTTGATCCGCAAGATAGGAGCTACAGCTACTAGAGCTTCAAGAGCCGGAGGGAGGTCTCGGGAACTTTTTTCGCTCTGCTCCTCGATCCAGAGCGCCAACACCAATTTGCAGACGACGCCTGCGTCGGGTGGTCAGTGTCATGTGGCACGGCATTCGCCCGGAGCAGTCGCGGCTGATCAACGATGCCATTCGCAATCTCGAGGATTGCTCAACATTTTTCAAAATCACGTCGCGAAGCGCCGACACCGGCCGTCCAGCCATCCGGCTCAAACGGCAGCAGGGTCCCGCGACCTGTAAATTCTACGTTTGATCCACGCTGCGAGCCGCATGAAGGGCTGTTTCTTCCGCTGCGTGGCGGCATCGGTTTTTTCGCTCTTGCCGCATTTTCCACGCTGTGCGCGCAGCACGAAATTGTAAGGACCGGGTCAGACTCTCTGCCGTCGTTCTCTGCGCGCAGAACGAATGGCTGCATTCCCGCAAGGCCGGGTTGGCGCAGGGTTTGTCAAAGCACCTAGATGTCGATCCGCCACATCCTAAAGCGCCCCTGCCCTGTCATCTCACGGATCAAGCCCCTTTCTTCCAGCCTGATCAGATTGCGTTGCACAGCAGCACGGCTCGCACCGGTCAAGGCCTCGGCCATAGGAGCCGAGGTCAAAGGCCATTCCGTGAGGACTTTGCGCAACGCTACAGGTGTACGACCCGACAGTTGCGCCATCGCACTCTTCGCGCGAACGCCCCATTCTTCAATGCCATCCAGATGACGCATCGCAGTCAAAATGGCGCTGTCCATGCCATCCAGCCAGCGGTCCAACCGCTCTAACGGCAAGCCGGAGGCACGCAGCCCCCCTGCCCCACCCATGGCCAGCGGTGCGAAGACGGCACCGCTTCCGTCGCTGGCCGCGATCCTGGCAGCTGTGACGGCCGCTTCGATCTGGTCGCCGTGTTGCCCGAGACCCGCCATGCTCCAAAGGTGATATCCCATACAGGCGCGTGTAATTGGGTGCAGATCGGAAGCTGCCGTCATCACAGCTTGCCATCCGCCCGCGCGATCTTCGAAACGCTCGGCGCTGTCCTCGATGTTCTCGGGATCGCGGCGGTCAAGAAACGCTGCAAGATCGACCTTCGGGCCGGGACCACCTGTCAGGCGACGAACAGCCCACCCAATTCGGGCCAGCGCTTCCGGATCATCCTGCGCGCCAGACAATCGCATTGATATCCAAAGAGCGAGGCGGTCAGAACTCACCCGATCCCCTGCAAGCCAGCTGAGGTCTGCCGTCTCGATCAGTGCCAGTCTGTGTCGCCAGCCATTCGGGCCACGCAGCAACCGGTCATCCAGCGCACCCAAGCGTCCAGCCACCTTTGCCAGCCGCGCAGCGTGAGTCCCCTCTGCCTTTGTCCAATCGTCGATGACCGAGGTATCAGGCGGTTCCGCCCGTGGCCCGGGAGGCAAATCATCCGGTCCTTCTTCGAGCGGCCCCGGCAGGAACCAGAGATCGTCTTCGTGAGCCTCCTCATCCCCCTCGGTAGTGATGAGGGGGTCGTCGAAATCATCAAGAAAAGTAGATGCTTGCGGCTTCATATGTGCATAATATTAGTATTATGCACATTACCCAAGCGATTTTGTGGCCATTGCCCATGCTCTTTATATAGTATGCGCGCGCGACCGCCGGCGGAACCTCTCAGATCGCGCTCAGCGCAAGTAAACCAAGGGATTGTGCACCAGCACGACGAGAAAACACTTGCTTGCGTTCGTTTACAAACGGTCGTTTATTAGCCGTATCCTTAACTGCAAAAGGCAGGATTTGATGCCGTTGATAGGCTATGCGCGAGTATCGACCGAGGATCAGACCCCCCTGCCCCAGTCGCAGGCGCTGAAATCAGCGGGCTGTGTCGAAATCCATGAGGAACAGGCTTCTGGCGGTGATCGTGCGCGGCCTGTGCTGGCGCGGGTGCTGGAACGGATCGGCAAGGGCGATACGCTGGTGGTGGTGCGCATCGACCGGCTGGCGCGGTCGCTGTCGCATTTGCTGGAGGTGATCGAACGGCTGGAAGCAAAGGGCGCCTTCTTCCGCTCGATTCAGGACCCGATCGACACCGGATCCCCGCAGGGCAAGTTCACGCTGCAGGTTCTGGGTGCAGCAGCCGAGTTCGAGCGCGCCCTGATCCGTGAACGGACCAAGGCTGGGCTTGCCAGCGCACGAACAAAGGGGCGGGTCGGCGGAAACCCTGGCCTGCGCGCCCGGGATCCGGCTGCGCTACGCAAGGTCCGACTGGCGCGACAGGACGGATATATGGAACGCCTGAATGAAACTGCGCAGGACTGGGTGCCCCATGTGCGTCGGCTGCGCCCCGATCTGGCTTGGGAAGATGTGGTGCGCATCATCAACGGCCCCCTACCCGAGGCCCGGCGCTGGACGCAAAGCCGTCTGCTGCGCGCTGTGAACGCCTACGTCCGCGATGGGTTCCTCCCCGCGACCGTGCTTGATCGCGCGGGCCCGCGTGCGCGAGATGATCGCCTGCCCGCCATCGTCGCGGGTATCAAGGGCGCCGATCCCGACATTACGCTTCAGGCCATCTGCGCCCGCTTGGAGAACATGCGTGAGCGCACACCCCGCGGCCGGACAAGCTGGCAGCCATCATCAGTGAAGATGTTGCTGGAGCGGGCGAAGCGGCTTGGGATACTATGAGTGAGTTTTGACGCTAAGCCTGTTCGTCACATCAGGCGACATCTCCAATTGAGTGGCAACTTTATCCGCTAAGCAGTTTATCCTTGCAAATCTTCCATCGAGTGGAGTAATTGCAAGGTATGTATAAGCGCCAAACTCATCACTTTGTGCAATCCGCGCTCGAGAGCCAAGCTGCTGTTGTCCTCCTCGGCCCCCGGCAGGTTGGGAAAACCACGCTCGCTCTAGACATCGCTTCGGAGCAACCATCGGTATACCTTGATCTAGAACGAGATGCGGACAGGCAGATCCTGACCGAACCGGATCTATATCTGGATGAACAGGCGGGAAAACTCGTCATCCTCGATGAGGTGCAGCAGATGCCTGGCCTGTTCAAGAGCCTGCGTGGTCAGATCGACCAGCGCAGGCGGGCCGGTTTTCGAGCGGGCCAGTTTCTGCTCTTGGGATCAGCCTCCAACGTCCTACTCCAACAGTCGGCAGAATCCCTTGCTGGACGTGTCAGGTATATCGAAATGCCCCCTCTACAGCTTACCGAGGTGGGGGCTGATCAGTTGAATGCGCTCTGGCTGCGTGGTGGCTTTCCTGACAGCTTCATGGCTTCAAGCGATCAAGCCAGCATGGATTGGCGTCTGGATTTTCTGCGTACATATTTGGAACGTGACATCCCTGCCCTCGGACCGCGTATTCCAGCCGCAACCTTGCGGCGCTTCTGGACAATGCTTGCGCATGTGCAAGGTGGTCTATTGAACGCTGCAGCCCTCGCCGAGGGGCTGGGCGTCTCCGGCCAAACGATTGGACGCTACCTCGATCTGCTCGTTGATCTCATGCTGGTGCGGCGACTGCAGCCCTGGCATGAGAATGTCGGCAAGCGTTTGGTGAAATCGCCAAAGGTTTATGTCCGCGACAGCGGGGTCGTGCATGCCCTGTTAGGCATTGGGACAATCGAGGGCTTGCTCGGGCACCCTGTCGTTGGCGGCAGTTGGGAGGGGTTCTGTATCGAGGCCCTTCTTGCCGCTGCACCAACCGGCACCGAACCCTTCTTCTATCGCACTTCTGCCGGAGCTGAACTTGACTTGGTCCTTCGCCTGCCTGGGGGCGACATCTGGGCCGTTGAGATCAAGCGCACGACTGCGCCAAAGGTCTCGCGCGGGTTCTATGTGGGCGCGGAAGACATCAAGGCCAGCCGGAAGCTGTTGATCTACGCCGGAGAGCATGACGTCCCCGTGGCCGAAGGCGTTCGTGCAATGCCTCTTGAGCAAGGGATCGGGCTGTTGAGAGCACTATAGCGCAACGCTTGTTGCGCGCGTGCACGAGAGTAAGGGGTCTACTTGTTTTGTTCAGTTTTAAGTACGCCGCGCATTTCCCTGTGGCATTTTTTCCGGTCCCCGCAGGTCTCCCGGTGCGTACCGGTTGCATGGAATGCACATCGCAGCGGCCGCCCCGTCTACAACGGCTGTGGCCCATCTTCCTCCCCTACCCTTCTATGCGGCGCTTCGCATCCAGCGTGGTCAGGCCTTGGTCAACCGCGCGGCTACCCTTCGGGCTGCATCAGTTTCACAAGCGCCGACAATGAAACCGCCAAAAGCTTCGGCTCAATCTCCATCTTGACCTCCGACCTGGAAATTACCATCGAACCCGTCGCGAGGTCGAACAGCACGGCCTTCGCGCAACGCGTCGCCGGACGCTCCCCGTGAGGCAAGCTGACCGAGTGCGGCGGCATCTAGAAGATTCAGAAAGGGGAGACCGGCGCTGGCTACTTCACGGTGAGCATCTGTGATCACGGCTTCAACGCAAACATGGGCAAAGCCACCAACTAGGACGGTCATCTCCTGGGGTCCGAAAGACGCGGCGTGAAACATGCATGGTTGATCGGCTTCGCTCTGGCCAGCCGACTTAAACTCCAATCTTGAACGCGTTCAAGATTGGAGTTTCTGGAGCCACTGAGCCTCAAAATAAGCGCCTGAAACCTATAGGCGCGTGGTATCTTTATCTTTTACTCAGAACCGTGCTACCATTGAAGCAGAATCGAGTCGAACTCGGACCCAACCGAAGTCAGGGCTTATAAATGAGCGGTAGTTTAGAACAGTTTTTGACGGATCTGTCACGTGGGCTTGAGCGCACGATGGTGGCAGTGAACAAGGAACTCACCTTGCGTCAGCGCATCAAGCGAACCTGGTCCATGCGCCAGTGCGCTAGGTTTCTCAATGTGAGTATTCAGTATCTGACCAAGTTCGCCAATTCGAGCGATGACTTTCCCGCAGGAGAATATGTTGGAAGAGAGCGTGTTTTCACGCTTTCAGAATTGATGCACATGCGGGCCCTTCTGGCAGCCTCGGCAAAGCGGCCGTACGACTACCTGGCCTGGCGGAAGCCTGACGCACCTTTGCCCGTCATCTCGTTTGCAAGCCAGAAAGGCGGGACCGCCAAAAGTCTGAGCGCCGCGCATTTTGCCCAGTATCTCAGCTTGCACTACGGCATGCGTGTCGGTGTTATGGATGCTGACCCGCAAAGTACAATAACGCTCTACTTCGTCGGGGGAGAGGGCCTTCCCCAAATGCCCGACGAAAACACCGCCTCCATGGTGGACTTTGCTGGACTCTTTCAGTCGGAAGACGCGCCATATACCGACCACGATGCGCAAACGCTCGATAGCTTCCTTCTCAAGACCTCCTGGCCAGGCCTGCGTCTGCTTCCAGCTCACGGCGAAACATCCGAGGGTGAGATCCAGATTGCGCGGCTTGTCCGCGAAGCCCCCGCCGGAAAGAGCTTTTACCGCTACCTACGCGATGCCATCGACCGCTGGAAAGCGGGCCACCCACCGAAAACGCTACCCAACGAATTGGTAGTCGACGGCAAGGTCGACCAGGAGCGGCTCGACACCGCACTAGCGGAGACGCTGGATGTCATCATCATCGACTATCAACCCGCGCTCACACTGTTCCAGTTGAATAACGTGATTGCGTCTACTTCGCTGGTCATACCGCAAACCATGAAGGGGTTCGACATTGCGACGTTGTCGACCTTTGTGACTGGCCTGCTTGGGATGCTTCAGCACATCCTGGCCCATGAAAGGATCGAGATCGGAACCGGTGCGAACATGCTGTTGCCAACGATCGTTCAACGGTCCAATGCGCAGGATCTTAACCACATCGGAAACCTGCTAGAACATTGCCCCACGGAGATTCTGCCCGTGTTTTATTTGCGTTCCGACGCGATCTCGAACGCTTCGGACGTCTATCAGTCCGTATACGAATACGAGCCAGACACGCCGGGAAAGCGCAAGGGGATCAACCGGTTCATCACGAATGCCGACGCCGTGAACGACGCCATAATATCGCGACTCTGGCCAGGACTCGAACGTGGCTACGCCAATACTTGGATGGACGAATTCTATGAAGATGACGGCGAGGGTGAAGCATGAAACGCAGTATTCCAAGGTCGCTGGTCAGCAAGGCTACCAATCTCGATACAAACAAGGAACGTGCGAGCGGCTCCGAAGGCAGGACAGAATCGAGTGATGCTGTTTCGACTCCTTTCAAGGGGGCCGGCAGTGCCTGGAAATCAGGAGCGCTTGCGCAGTCGCAAGCTGCAGTAGAGCGAAGCAGAGCCGAGCTTTGTTTGGATATCCTCAACGGTCGCCATGAGATAAGCCTGTCGCCAGATCAAATCTCCGATCCAATGGGAACCGACCGCCGACAAGACTGGATGTCCCAGGAAGCCTTCAGGTCTTTGGTAAACAGCATCGCTTCGAACGGGCAGGACACGCCCATTCTAGTGTGGCCGGAGGATCCGGATTGGCAGCCGGATCCGTTGGACCCGTCGAATATCGCGGGGGTTCCATTCGTGATGCTGACAGGACGCCGCCGACTGGCTGCCGCGTCAGAGCTCGGTGTACCCCTTCGTGCAATACTTGCTCCGCCTGACGCGCGAAACGCTGAGAACAGCAAGTTTGAAATGTTGTTTCTGCGGTTTCGCGAGAATGAGGAGCGCGAGAATCTCAGCCCTTTTGAGCGATTGGTTTCGATTGGTGAAATGTATGAGACGCTGGCTTCTGGCGAAGAGAAACTGACAGCTGTGGCCTTCGCCAAGAAAATTGGTGTGCATGAGAGCCTAGTCTCGCGAGCACGGTCCGTTTTCGCTGCGCAGGATCAAATCTTGAACACGTTCAAGAACGTCTACGACATGAGCTTTCGCGATTTACAGGGTGCCTTAGCGAGCTTGGAGAGAACGAACAAAGCCAAGCCAAAACCAAAGACAAAGCCCCAAAAACTCACCGTAAAGCGCAAGGTGGGCAACCGAAATCTTTCGGTCACTTCCGTCGATGGAAACCTATCAATCAAGGTTGCAGGAGTGCCGATTGACCAAGAGCGTCTCGAAAAGCTTGGAGACTTAGTCGCAAGCTATTTGAACGTCGAAGACGCGGAGAAGGATACCGACTGAAGACAGCGTTGGTGAGATGTTCTTCGGAACGATGAGGCAAGGAGCAAAAAAGGAACGACAAGTGAATTAACGGCAAAAGAAAAGCCCCCAAGCGGTGTGGCCTGAGAGCTGATCTTAATGGTTTGGTCACCTTCAAGATAAGTCTCACAGGATTCACTGTCAACGACGAACGCTTCTGAGCGAACGGCTTTCTTTTGCCTCCACACAACCGGAGGTGAGATACAGGCATGAAACATACAGGTTGGCGCAAGCCGACACCGGGTCTTGGGATTGCTGAGCAGCTTGCCCAAGCCGGTGAACGGGTAGCAGTACCCAAGACGCGGGCATTTGTCGCGCTCAAGCGCGTTGGAGCGCATATCGGTCTGAAGGCCGGCGACATGATGCTCCTCGATACACTGGGGGCCTTCACGCAGGCCCAGGACTGGGAGGAGGGGCAGCGCCCGATCGTCTGGGCCTCTAACGCCTATCTGATGGAACAGACCGGCTTCTCTCTGTCGGCACTGAAGCGTCATGCGCGGCGTCTGGCAGAGAACGGTGTGATCTCTTTCCAGGATAGCCCGAATGGCAAACGGTGGGGCCGCAGAGACGCTGAGGGGCGTATCGTCGAGGCCTACGGCTTCGATCTGTCGCCGCTTTCGGCTCGAGTCGAGGAGTTTGAAGAGCTGCAGGCCGAGTTGCAGGCCGAGCGCGAGCTCTGCCAGCGCTTGAAGCGTCAGATCACGGTTGCGCGCCGGATAATCCGCGCGCGGATCGAGGCGGCGGTAAGCGGCGCGTTGCGCGGGCCCTGGACGCAATTCACGGGTCTCTTCGAGGAGCTTCTGGACCGACTTCCGCGCCGCCATCAAGCCTCTGAACAACTGGAGCGACTACTGGCGTGGTTCAAGGAACTTCAGGAACGAGTCGAGGCGGCCTATCTCAAGGCGACTGGTGCGATAAACCCTGTGGAAAACACCGACAAAAATGACGCCCAAGTTATGAAGAAGACCCAAGAAATGAACCCCAGGGAGGTCATTTCTGAACCCCATATACTAATTACAAATCAACTTATTCCTGTAATAAGTAATTCCTCTGAAAAAGAGGAAGCGGCGGATGTCGTGCCCAATGCACGACCCGAGGAGCGGGTTGATGGGGAACTGGAAGACTGGGTTGCAGAGGTGCGCAAGAAGCGAACCGCGCTTGACCTGCCAACAATCATGCAGGCCTGTCCAGAGTTCGCGTCCTGGGCGCGTAATATGGGCGGATTCCTGAAGGATTGGGGCGATCTGCATCGGGTTGCCGGGCAACTCAGGCCGATGATCGGGATTTCGGAGCATGCTTGGAACGTGGCTCAGGACCGAATGGGCACTCAGGTGGCCACGGCTGCGTTTGCACTTGTGTTCGAGAAGCACAGCGCGGGCGAGGTTGCTTCACCAGGCGGATATCTGCGCGGCATGGTCGAGAAAGCCGGGGCAGGGGAGCTGCATCTTGAGCGTAGCTTTTATGGCAGGCTCAGCGGGCAAGCGGCGTAAGAGGGTAAGATTAAAAGATGTTACGCATCCGCAGATGTAGGCAGGGCTGTAGAAAAATATCTTGCCGATCTGCTGAATCTGCTAACTATCTGCCAAGTAACGATAATTTAGCAACTTGTGCAAAATTTTGCCGATCCCCGTTGCCGATTTTGCGTCCCCAGATGCCTCTGCTGTTCCAAATCAATGGCTTCGACAAAAACGCAGACATGGCGCGGTGTGGTGAGGATCCGCTGAAATTGGCCAGGACAGGGTCAATGCCCGAAAAAAGTGAAAGATGCCGTAATGGGGCTTTCGGCGAATCGAGCACGTTTCGCTTGTTTGTCAGCATGATCTGAAGTGCCGTTGCCCTTGATGCGCCTGCAGCGCGTCTACGAGGTCGTATGTTTCCATGCGCCTCAATTCCTAAGAATAGAAGGGCAACGACATGAATGTATTTATCGGATTGGATGTATCTCTGGCAAGCACGGCGATTTGTGTGCTGGGGCCGCAGGGGAAGGTTGTTGAGGAGTTGGAGGCAGCCAGCGAGCCTGAAGCGCTGGTGCGTGCGATGGCGTCATTGCCGTACGCGGTCGACGCGATCGGGCTCGAAGCCGGACCACTGTCCCAATGGCTGAGCAAGGGCATCGAAGAGGCCGGATTTGACGTGGTCTTGATGGAAACGCGATTGGTGAAGGCCGCCTTGAAAGCCATGCCTATCAAGACCGATAGGCGCGATGCCCAGGGAATTGCTCGATTGTTGCAAATGGGTTGGTACAGGCCCGTGCACCGCAAATCCGTGTCCTCCCAGGAAATTCGCGCGTTGCTGTCGGCGCGCAAGTCTATTCAGCAGGCGATCATCAACATCGAACTCTCGATGAGGGGAGTGCTCAGGAACTTCGGCCTGAAGCTTGGGCATGTCACCCGGGTAAGGTACGAGGCCCGGGTGAGGGAGCTGGTTGCCGACAATGACATCTTGTCCGCCTCGGCGTTGGCCCTTCTGCGGGCTCGGGGGCAGCTGAGGACAGAGCTGGCCAGCCTGGATGAAAAGGTCGTGGGGTTGGCGGAACATGACGATGTTTGCCGTCTCATGATGACAATGCCCGGTGTTGGCCCAATTGTTGCTTTGACCGTAAGATCCGCGATTGATGACCCGGCCCGCTTCGCGAAATCAAGGGATATCGGTCCTTGGGTCGGGCTGACGCCGAGGCGCACTCAATCCGGAGAGATGGACATTGTCGGGCAGATTACACGAGCGGGTGATCGAGGATTGCGATCGGCGTTGTATCAGGCCGCGACGATCTTGATGCACCGCGCAGCACCGAACTGGTTGCAGGCCTGGGCACTCAGAGTGGCGCACAGGCGTGGATCGAAACGGGCCCTGATTGCGCTCGCGCGCCGAATTGGCGTCATTTTGCATCGCATGTGGATGGACGGTTCGCCGTTTCGCTTCACGCTGAACCCGGGCCCGACGGCCTAAGCGACACGCATCAAGGATTTTTCGTAACGGAGGCATGAACTGCAACTGACAACAGGTACGCAGAGGTCCCTTTTCGGGACGAGGTTCCTGGAGATGCCGTAAGGACACTGGCTATCAACACCTGTTGAATGCGCGTGAAAGATGGGCACCCAGGACCAGATTTGAACCAGGCATAGAGTGGCAGCTTTGAGGCTGACTACGGACGGAAGAGCGAAGCCCGGGCAGGGGGAGCCCTCGGTCCTGAAGTGCCGTTGCAGTGAAAAAGAAAAAGTAAGCTTTTGATTTTGTGTTTTAAACCCGGTGAAGAAAGAAATGTTCGCCGGAATTCTTGGCTTGCCGGAAACCCTTGACAATGATCCGCCCCATTACGGAAGTGTCCTTCGGGTTTTGTGACTGACGGATGAGGGCCTTTGGGGTCCCTCAGATGGGTCCGGGCCGGATTCCGGTCTGCCGTTCCTGATGAGGGGCATTCCGATGCAAACAGGTGTCTTGCGCGTGTTGCGCGCGACCGCTGCCTCGTGGTGGCGACACAAGGAACTACGCCGAACCGGCCAGACGGGCCAGGCACAGCAGCTCGAGCGCGAGACTGTCCTGCGTGATCTCGGCTATCTGAAGCAGGCGGCGTCATTGCCAAACGCGCATGTGATCTGCGGAGAGGGCGGGACATTCATCTATCTTGGTTGGACCACCGTGTCGAGTTTCGCACCGATCGAGCGCTTTCCCTTGGCCACTCTTGCGGTCGCACGAGGGACCCCGTTCATCGATATCCGACCCGTCACCGATGTCATCGCCTTCGCGAACTTGCCGCGGGTGACGCGGGACGGATCGGACGACTCTGAACCCTGGGGGCCCGGCAGGTCCGTGTCGCTGACCGACTACATCGATATGGTCGAAAAGCTCGGTGCCAGGATCATCAACGATCCGCGGCCCCGTCAGTCAATCTGATCACCATTCCCTCTCACCAACACACGAAAGGACGCCAGCCATGGCCCGATCCCGCACGCCCAAATTCGATGCCTCTGAGGTCATCACAAACGAAATCATCCGCATCATCGAGCGCGGCGTGCTGCCGTGGCGAAAGCCCTGGACCGCAGGCGGCAGCTCTCGCCCCCTGCGCGTGGGCGGTGAACCCTACCAGGGAGTGAACAACTTCCTGCTGACGATGCGGACCGTGATGGCGGGCCACAGCTCACCTTTCTGGATGACGCTGCCGCAAGCCAATGCGTTGGACGCAAAGGTCCGCAAGGGCGAAAAGTCCTCTGTCGTCGTTTATTACGGTCAAAGCCGGAGAGACGCGGGCGGCGAGGACGACCGTAGCAGCGGGGATGATCACTCCGAGGAAGCCCGCATCTTCCGCTTCCAGAAATCCTACCGGGTGTTCAATGCCTGCCAGATCGAGGGCTTGCCCGACAGTTTCTACCCTGACCCGGAGCCCGTGCCCGAGCATCCGCCGTCCGAGCCCATCCCGCACATGCAGGCGTTTTTCGATGCTATCGACATCACGACTGTCTTCACAGGAACGGAAGCGTACTACCTGCCGCCCGTGGACAAGGTTTACATGCCGTCCATCACGCGGTTCCAGGACCCGCGCAATTTTTACGGGGTCTGGGCCCATGAGCTGGCCCATGCGACAAAAGCCCCCCATCGACTGAACCGTGATTTCGGTCTCTCGAAGTTTGGCAACACCTCTTACGCGCGCGAGGAGATCGTCGCGGAGTTGACCTCGGTGTTCCTGGGACAAACGCTCGGCTTCACGGCGCATACGCTCGAGATGAATGCCGCCTACCTCCATAACTGGTTGCGCGTCCTTCGGTCGGACAAGGGCGCGATCTTCCGGCACGCGGCTGATGCGCAGCGCGCCTGCGACTACCTGATCGCCAGATCGGAGGCGGGCAGGGCAGGGGACAGCGCCGAGGCCGCCTGACCACACAGAGAACGAAGACTCGCATGTCACGCAAGGAACCCAAGACGCTGCGGGTGGCCTGCTTCGAAGACGGCCGCCGCAAGATAATCACCTTCAAGCGCGGTGCCTATTGGTGGAGCCAGTCTGATGGCGCTTATCCGTTCTCGGCAGCGCTCGAGAGCATCAAAGAACAAGGCGGCTGGATCGAAACCATCCCTAACCCGAACTACAGAGTCAGAGGGCTGTTCGGATAAGGCGCCTTCGGCCTCAATTCATCCGCCAGGCGGAAAAGTGAAAGCAGGCTTTGGGAAGGGTGTTTCAACTTCTCAAAGGAGATCCCCATGGCCATGACCGTTCAACCCCAGCCAGATCGTCCCGACTCGACCGTGATCGCGGCGCAGAACGACGCGTTTCGCAAGCTCGCGTGCCTTGGAGTGCCGCCCGCGCAGCCCATCCAGGGCCGAATGCATGTCACTCGCGCGCTTATGGAGGCTGGTGACGGCTTCATGGCCGAGGCGGTGAAGGCGACCGGTGAGTTTGCCACATTCGAGCCTGAGAATGATCCCGAGGGATGGCATGATTTCGGGGCGGTCGAGATCCGGGGCGAGACCGTGTTCTGGAAAATCGACCTCTATGAAGCAGACTCGGATTTCCGCTACGGGGCTGAGACCCCGGACAATCCCGCCACCACCATGCGCGTGCTGACCATCATGCTGGCGCGCGACTGGTAGAAGGGCAGGGGACTCCTCCCCCTAACACCCCAACAAATGAAGGCCCGCTGGCCCTTTAAAGGGAGAGTGGGCCTTTTGTCGTGGTGATCCCCGAAGCCGGGGATTGGTCACGCGCACCTGCGCGGGCCGCATCTTACCCACCGAGAAGGATATCCCATGACCACAAGCTTTGCCCCCCTCACCGTCGTGATTGGCGATCTGGTCCCGCATCCCGCCAATGTGCGCAGCAAATCCCCGGAAACCTATGATCCTGAGAACATCGCCCATCTAAAGGCCAGCATCGCTGTGCTGGGCCTGCTCCAGCCGCTCCTCGTCCAGAAGATCGACGGCAAATACGCCGTCCTGGCCGGTGGCCGACGTCGTGCCGCGCTGAAGGAGCTGGTCGCCGACAAGGTCGCCAAGGGGTTCACGGCGAAGACCAAGGTGGACTGCCGCCTCGTGCCGGAAGACTGCGACGTCACCACGGCACTGTCGCTCGCCGAGAACATCACCCAGGCGCCGATGAACGCAATCGACGAGTTCGAGGCCTTCGCCCGGATGATGGAGGTCGACGGCCAGACGCCTGAGACGATCGCCAAAACCTTCGGCACCACCGTGACCGCCGTGAAGGGCCGGTTGCGCTACGGGCTGATCCACCCCGATATCCGCGCCGCGGCCCGTTCCAAGGTGATCACGCTCGACACGATGAAGGCCTTCGCCGAGCACCCGAGCCAGGAGGTGCAGCGCGAGGTCTACGAGGCGCTCACCAAGGAAGACAGCTATCTGCAGGCCTATACCGTCCGGCAAGCGCTCAAATCCCGCGGCGTGCAGGTCAGCGACGATATCGGAGCCTTCGTGCGCGCGGACTACGAGGCCCTCGGCGGTGCTGTCGCGGCTGACCTTCTGGAAGAGCATTCCGTGCTCGAGGATGCAGCACTGGTCGAGACCATCTTGCTCGAGAAGCTCGGTGCCGCTGCCGAAGAGGCCCGTATGAGGCTGGGCTTCGCCTGGGCCGATGCGATGGTGCGCTATGATTACGCGACCATGGCCGACTATGGCCGCGTCTATCCCGGCCCGATCGTGCCGGATGCATCCGCCCAGAAGCGCATCGATGAGATCACTGCCGAGCTTGATAAACTGCAGCTCCAGATGGAGGATGAGGGGCTCGAGGACGGTGCCTACAATGCCCTTTACGAGCGCGTGGACGCTCTGGAAGAGGAAGCCCGCGATCTGCAGGAGGCTTACAGCACCGAGGACCTCGCGCGGTCCGGGGTGATCGCGTCGTGGCAGGGTGGGCAGATCACGCTCCATGTTGGTCTCGTCCGCCCGGAAGACACCGTGAAAGAGGAGGGCGCGCGCGGCTCTTCGGCTAGCCCGACCGGGGAAGAGGCCCCGGACGCCGGCGAAATCACCTATCCAGCCTCACTGGCCGAGGACCTCAAGACCGAGCGGGCCATGGCCCTTGGCGCCGCGATGGCGCTGCATCCGGAAGCCACGCTCGATCTGACGCTCTTCAAGCTGGTGAGCGACGTTCTGGCCAGCGGCATGAGTGTCACGCAGGCGATCAAGATCGATGCCCGCAAGGAATACCGCAACCACGCCAAGATGGACGAGATTGACGAGACCTCCCTCGCGCAGGTGGCCGCGGCGCATGATGTGCTGGACCTCTCGTGGCTCGATGATACCCGCCCGCCCGCCGATCAGTTCGCGGCGTTTCGCGCGCTGGAGGCCGGCGAGAAGGCCAAGCTCGTGGCCTATGCCACGGCCAGCACCACGCAGTCCTGCTTCGCGCGGGACCGCCAGCGCGACAGCCTGATGCATGCGTTCGAGATCGAGATCATGCCCGATATCCGCGCGCATTGGACGCCGAACGCGGCGCTCTTCAATCGCTTCAAAAAGGCATGGCTCCTGAAGATCCTCGGCGAGGATCTGGGTCTGGCCCAGGAGGCGGTGACGCTGGCCTCGTCGAGCAAGAAGGAGATCGTGGCCTTCTGCGACAAGCTCTTTGCAGAGCCGTTCGCCACACTCACGGACGCGCAGCGCGCTGCCGTAGCCGCCTGGTGCCCGCCGATGATGCAGACCGCCGGTGTCGTCTGTGATGAGGCGGAGCCCGCCTCGGAATCTCCCGAGCCTGACAGCGAGGTCGCGCAAGCGGCCTGAGTCCTCACGCGACCCGCGCGAGGCATTTCCCGCGCGGGTCGACCCTCCCACACCCAACCGAAAGACATCCCCATGGCTATTCTCAAGTTCTCTGCGTCCGCTGTTGCGGCACAGATCGCCCATGCGCGCGCCTGCAAGACCTTCCTGCCCAACTGGAACGGGCCCGTGGACAGGCCCGCCCTGATCCTGATCGTCGGCAATGGTGTGCATCTGCGCTCAAACGGCATCGATGGCACGACCACCCGTATCGTCACCACCGAACAGGCAGATCCCTCCTTCGCCTTCGCCGACGGCATGAACCCGTTTCGGGATACCGACTGGATGGCGCAGCGCCGCATGGCGTTTCGCGATCTGACCGGCCAGTTCTACACCGACATCCTGGATGACGTGCAGGTGCTCATCGACCGGGGGCGGGGGGCGATCCGGCTCGCCACCGATGGCCACAGCATCCGCGTCTTCGTACGCCGGGCCTCGGATTATCTCATCGGCGGGACCTACGAGGTGCCCTCGGGCCTCGGCGGCACCTTCCGGGTCATCCTCAAGGATGCCTGCGATACCTTCGCGATCGTGCAGAACTGCGGCAATTGCGAGGATTTCGACGCCATGCAGCCCTACCGCGTGCCGCTCGATGCGCTGATGGAAATCGATGACCGGAGGGCGGCGTAACGCGCCCTTTCTCAAACAAGCATCGCCAATACCCTGCCAGGCCTGCGGCCCTCTCGGGACATTGACGACAACAATTTCCCCAATGAGAGAAAGGACTCTGAGATGGGATGGCTCTTCTATACCGATCGCCGCGTCCAGACCTACGCGGATGAGAAAGCGGAGATTGCCCGGCTCTGCACCTTCGAGAGCGACAGGCGCAAGACGGAACTGGTCAAAGCCTGCAAGGTGGGTTCGACTTGGTACGCGGCGGCAAAGGTCACAAGTATCGATGGCTCGCCGGTCGAGGACACGACCTATGTGACCGATGCGGATGGCTCCATCACGTTCGGTGCTGTCTTCCTCACCCGATACGATGACGGCTGCTGGGGCTACAAGGACATGGAGGAAAGTGCTGGCCCGAACGAGTCTCGTGCTCCCCTTGGGCTGATCGAGCTCCTCTCCGACCTGAAAGACCCGGACAGCTATGCCCATGCCTGGCGCCAGCGCTGCCAGGACTGGGCTGCGATCCCGGACTACGAGGAAGGCGACAAGATCAGGCTCGCAGCACCTGTGACGCTCACCGATGGCAGTACCTGCCAGATTGTCACCGCGACCCACTACAGGCGCGGGCGGCAAAAGCGCCGCTGCTACCGCATCGAGGAAACTGGTGGGCTCGTACGCCTGTCGAAGGCCTCGCTTGCGGGTTCGGAGCTGCTCAGCTCCGCGAAAGGTGCGGCTAGCCCGGTGCTGGCGGAGTTCCTGGCGGGGCGAAATTAGGTCCTGCGCCGGACGGTTCATCGACCTGCCCGGCGACAGCAGATGCTGCGGCTTGTCTTGACAAGGCAATGCAAATGCATTACCTATCGCGGGCAGCAAAGACCCTTTTCTTCAGGAGACTGCCATGACAGCCCTCGCACAAGATGTCTCGAAACTCACGGATCGGTATCAGACGACCGTGCCGGCGGGTGTGCGCAAACAGCTCAAGCTGGGCAAGGGCGACCAGATTCGTTACTGCACCGAGCCGAGTGGCAGGGTCTATATCGAGCCCGTGCGCAGCGACGAGGAAGATCCCGTGCTCGGAGCCTTTCTCGATTTTGTCGAGGCCGATATCAAGGCGCATCCGGACCGCATTCGGGCGTTCGATGGGGCTTTGCATGACCGTCTTGCAGCACTGGTCGGAGCCGTTGACGTCGATCTCGATGCGCCGCTATCGCTCGAGGATGAATGAGCGGCGATAGCGTGCCCGCCCAAGCGCCCCTTGTCGTAAACGGATGGTCGATTTATGCGCATCCGCTCTTTCTGGATCAGCTCGAAGGGCTGATTGAAGAGGTCGAGGCGCGTAAGGCACGCGATCCTAAGACCTGGCGCAAGAAAAATTCCACGAAACGGCTGGCCGCCATCTTCAAGCTGGTCACCGAGGCCATACCGGCAGATCCGGGTGCCGCCGCCTTCCGGCAAGGCGGCACACTCGGCGATCACCGCAAGCACTGGTTCCGGGCGAAATTCTTCCAGCAGTATCGGTTGTTCTATCGCTTCAACAGCGATGCGAAGGTCATCGTGTTGGCCTGGGTGAACGACGACAAGACCCTGCGCGCCTATGGCAGCAAGACGGATGCCTATGCGACGTTCAAAGGGATGTTGGAAGATGGCAATCCACCTGACAATTTCGACGCGCTCTTGAAAGAAGCTGCAGCGGCGGGCAAGCGGTTCGAAACTTCCCTTGAAGCGGTGCCCGATCGGTAAGTGGGGTCGAATGCTGGAAGGGGCAGAATCCTACGCTGAGGCTGTCCGTAAAGAGGTCGTTCTGCCCTACAATCTCCCGTCACCCTTGAGCCGAGTGAAATAAGCGACATTGGTGTGTCATATGGCTGGTACGATGAAATTCTCAGAAGTCCCTCCCTATCCGTACACCAGCCGTTCGCTGCATCGTGTACGAACTGGTAAGATGCGGACATTTCGGACTTACGCAGATGCGGCTTTTGCTGACGCAGCATCCGTTCGCAATTGCCGAACATGCTTCGTCGCGTTGTTGATCATGTCGCCAAACCCGTCATTGAGCTTGGCCCATACGGTCATCATCCGAACCGAGCATTCGCTACACCAAGCGGGAACCTGAGGGGAGCGGTCGGCCTGGTCTTGCTGGTCCGATAAAGTCCTCGTCGCGGTTGACCAATAGCTTCGTGGATTTCTTGGTCGGATGTAACCCTTCGCTCCGTGGCCGCTATGACAGCGGGGTATGAGCCGGAGGGGCGATTGAATTGGAATGAAGTGACAGGACGTAGCACTGGATGTTCACAACAGGCGAAGTGGCGCTGGATTTGCACTCTGAAGCTAGATTGCAAGCAGAACTTGCATAAATAGTTCTCTTTATGCAAAGAATGTTTGCTGATACTGATCCGGCAATCATCAGTGGCAACGGAGGTCCAAGCACCTTGTCGAATATATCTACGGTTCTTATCAAGTCCAAGGACAAGGCTTTGACCCTGTCCGCTTCCAGCGCTCTGAGCGAATTGGATGGGTATCGGCTGATCTTTTGCGAGGATGATAACTCCGCAAAGAGCCGCCTTGACGAAGTGAACGTGGACCTCATTCTCTATGACGTCGATGAGGATGATTTTGGACCGGACAACGCGTTGGCGCGGTCTCGCTTGTCTCATACCGCGTGTTGGCGCATTGTTATTTGCGAAAAAAATGAAATGAGCTGCGGCGCGCAACTCTGCGAAGATACGGCGTCCTATTTGTATCTTGCCAAACCGGTGCAAGAGCAGCAGATCCGCATCGTCGTCAAGCGCGCCCTGGAACACGCCGAGCTGTCGCGCCGGCACCGGATACTGAGCAGAGAGCTCAAGCTGTCGCTGGATGACGAGATTTTCAACGACGAGGAAGGCGGATCGGTTCAGGGTGGCGTTTCACGCTTTGAAAGACTGGTCTATGCAAGCCCCAAGATGGCCGAAGTTGTCGCCGAGGCGAAAGTCGCGGCCTCCACGGGCATGCCGGTCCTGATCCGAGGCGAGACGGGCACCGGCAAGGAGCTTTTGGCGCGCGCCATTCACTTTAACTCGGATCGCGTGAATTCACCCATGCACAGCCAGAATTGCGGCGGTGTGTCTGACGATGCCTTGTATTCCGAGCTGTTTGGCCACATGCGTGGCGCCTTTCCGGGGGCGATTGCGGATCGGCTGGGCCTTTTTCGGGCGGCTGATGGGGGCACGGTGTTTCTGGACGAGGTGTCAGAAGTATCACCGCATTTTCAGGTGGCCCTTTTACGCTTCCTGCAAGAGGGCGAAGTCAAACCACTTGGTTCAGACAAGACACTGTACAGCAACGTGCGGATCATCGCGGCATCCAACCGTTCAATTGAGGAGATGGTGGAAAAAGGCAGTTTCCGCCGCGATCTGTATTATCGTTTACGCGGGTTTCAACTGGAATTGCCACCGCTTCGCGACCGGACCGACGACATCCCGGTGCTGACACAGTTCTTTGTTGAGAAATATGCCGGTGTGGTTGGTCGCCGGGTATTGGGTGTCACATCTGACGTTCTGAAGCGGTTGGAGTATTACCCATTTCCGGGCAATGTCCGCGAGCTGGAAAGCGAAGTTCAGCGCATGGTCGCGGTTGCGGAACAAGGTGGATATGTTGCTCTACGACATTTATCGGAAAAGATCGCGCGCACGCCAATCGAAAACGGCGAGGACGCAGCTTTCGTGCCATCCGGTGTAACGCTTAAAGACAAGGTCGAACATTTGGAGCAGGTCGTTTTGACCAAGGCGCTGGAGGCGTTTCATTGGAATCAAAGTAAGGTCGCGGAAGAATTGGGCTTGTCACGAGTCGGGCTGGCAAACAAGATCAAGAGATACGGTCTGCGCAAAGGGTAAGACATGGACGATGACGCGCCTGCCACGAAAGTCATTGGTTTCCCCTATGCCCGATCCGGACTGGCCAAGACCCGGTCCAAGCCGCGCAATCTGGGCCTGACCGCCATGTCAAAGGCCGTTGCTCCTTCGGGCACGGGCGCCAGGGGCCATTGGTGCAAGAGCTGCAAGGGGATCTGGTACAGCTACTTCGGAGAGGCCGAATGCCCGGCTTGCGGGCGACGGGGCTAAGCCCTGTCAGCTGTCAGCCAAGTTTACATTCCCCCATGGCAACTTAGTTTTCAGTTTACACTTTGTTACCAGAAATCGCCGCGCTGACCGCTAGTGTTGATTTGCTCGACTGTGCGCAACGGTACACACTTCCACCATAAATGCCGCGACTTTCGCAGGGTCGACAAGCAACAAGCCTGGCTCTGAGGCGAGGATGTCGCGGCAGGAATGATAGTCTTTGGGAGGAAGAAAAATGGCAAACCTGTTGTGGCTTCAGGGGGGCGCGTGTTCCGGCAACACGATGTCTTTCCTGAATGCAGAGGAACCAAGCGCATGTGATCTGGTCACTGACTTTGGGATCAACGTCCTTTGGCAACCCTCCCTCGGGCTTGAACTGGGCGATCAGGTCAAAGCGATCGTCGAGAAGTGTATTTCTGGCGAGATCAAGCTGGACATCTTTGTCTTCGAAGGCACCGTCATCAATGCGCCGGACGGCACCGGCGAATGGAACCGGTTCTGCGGGCGCCCGATGAAGGAGTGGGTGAAAGAGCTGTCAGCGGTTGCTGATTTTGTCGTGGCGATCGGCGATTGCGCGACCTATGGCGGCATTCCGGCGACGGCGCCGAACCCGTCCGACAGCGTCGGCCTGCAGTTTCTCAAGCGCGACAAGGGCGGCGCACTGGGTGAAGGTTTTGCCGCTAAATCCGGATTGCCTGTCATCAATATTCCGGGTTGTCCGGCACACCCTGACTGGGTAACGCAGATTCTGGTGGCGGTTGCCACGGGTCGGGCCGGTGATCTGACGCTGGATGAATTCCATCGCCCCAAAACGTTCTTTTCCTCTTTCACGCAGACCGGGTGCACGCGCAACATGCATTTTGCCTACAAGGTGTCGACCACGGCGTTCGGCCAGCGCAAGGGGTGCCTGTTCTACGATCTGGGGTGTCGTGGTCCTATGACTCACAGCCCCTGCAATCGCATCCTGTGGAACCGCCATTCGTCAAAAACCCGTGCGGGTATGCCCTGCCTGGGCTGTACCGAACCGGAGTTCCCGTTCTTTGATCTGGCGCCGGGAACGGTCTTCAAGACACAAACCGTCATGGGTGTACCCAAGGACATGCCCGAGGGCGTGGACAAGAAGGGTTACATCAAGCTCACCTCCGCCGCCAAAGGCGCGGCACCTGCGTGGGCAGAGGAAGATATCTTCGTAGTCTAACTGCGAATTGGGAGAGAGAATTATGTCTGCAGCAGTAGAAACACTCGACATTTCGCCGGTTGGCCGCGTCGAAGGCGATCTGGATGTCCGGGTCGATATTGAAAACGGCGTTGTCACCAACGCCTGGACCCACGCGGAGATGTTTCGCGGGTTCGAAGTCATCCTGAAAGACAAGGACCCCCAAGCCGGTCTGGTCGTCACGCCGCGCGCCTGCGGGATCTGCGGTGCGTCACACCTGACCTGCGCAGCCTGGGCACTCGATACTGCCTGGGGCACCACCGTGCCGCGCAACGCCATTCTGGCGCGCAACCTCGGCCAGATCGTGGAATCTCTGCAGTCCCTGCCGCGCCACCATTATGGGTTGTGGATGATCGACTATACCAACGAAAACTACGCGATGAGCCCGTTTTACGAGGAAGCCGTCAAACGCTATTCCCCGTTTACCGGCACATCCTATGAAGCAGGCGTGACAATCTCCGGCCGTCCGGTCGAGATTTACGCGCTGTTGGGCGGTCAGTGGCCGCATTCGTCCTTCATGGTGCCTGGCGGCGTCATGTGTTCTCCGACACTTACGGATATCACCCGCGCCTGGTCTATTCTGGAGCATTTCCGTCAGAACTGGATCGAGCCACTGTGGCTCGGCTGCTCAATGGAGCGTTACGAAGAAATCCAGACCTTGGAGCAATTCGAGGCATGGCTGGACGAAAAGCCCGAGCACGCCAATTCTGATCTGGGCCTGTTCTGGCGCATGTCCAAGGACATTGGCCTTGACCAGTACGGTAAAGGCCACGGCCGGTTCACCACATGGGGGTATCTGCCCCACGAGGACAAGTATCAGAACCCCACGATTGATGGTCGCTCAGATGCGGTGATCATGAAATCGGGCATCTACGACGGTGCATCCGACACATTCAGCCCGATGGACCAGTCCTTTGTCCGCGAAGACACGCAGCACGCCTGGTACGACGAGGCGGCGGGTGCGGTCCACCCGTTCGACCGCACCACGAACCCAGTGAGCAAGAACCCCATCGACCCGGAGGGCAAGTATTCCTGGTCGACGGCCGTGTCGCATGCCGAAAGCGGTCGCCTCGAGGCCGGCCCGCTGGCGCGGCGTCTGGTGGCGGGCAATGACACGGGCCATGACTTCCAGCACAGCGACGGGTTGGTGCTGGATATGTACCGCAAGATGGGCGGTGCTTCGACGATGCTGCGCCACTTTGCGCGGATGCACGAGCTTTGCATTCTCTATCGCGAAGCCGAACGCAATTTGCGCGAGTTCCAGTTGAACGACGAATGGTATATAAAGCCAACTGAAAAAGACGGACAGGGCTGGGGTGCGACCGAGGCGATTCGCGGTGCGCTGTGCCATTGGATCGATGTACGCGACGGCAAGATCGCCAATTACCAGATCATCGCGCCGACGACATGGAATGTTGGGCCGCGTACATCTGACGGCGCCCGGGGGCCAATCGAAGAAGCGTTGATCGGCACGCCGATCAAGAACAGCGCGGATCCGGTCGAGGTCGGTCACGTTTGTCGATCCTATGACAGTTGCCTTGTGTGTACTGTTCATGCGCATGATGCCAAATCCGGTGATGAACTGGCACGCTTCCGAACAGCCTGATGTTTATGTTTGGCCGGCGGATCAAATCTGCCGGCCAAACGACATCCGGCAATTAGGGAGGAAGCTGAATGTCAGAAAATCCGGAAGCATCAATAACCCAAGCGCAGCGCCAGGCCTACTTGGACAGATATGGCCTGACACCCGCCGAAGCGGGGCATGAAATGCTCCTCCAGATGATAGAGGACCATTTCGCGGAAGGACTGGAAACCAAGGTCGAGCCTTTTCCGGAAACGGATCGTGAATTCGGTGCGCTGCTTGACGAATTGCGGCCTCTGAGCGCGGATCAGCTGCGCGAAAAACTGGTGATCTCAGGCTGGCTTTTGCAGCCCTACGGCGAAGACGAGATGCGGTGCCAGGAATGTATGTACTACCTGGTGCACAAGCGCTGGTGCGACCTGCCAGAACTTGATCTCCCGGCAAAGCCGGAATGGTGGTGCCGTCTGTGGCGGATCTGAAAGGAGCGCTGACATGGATGATGACGAGACTCGCGCAACAATCGCCGAGATGCTGGCTTCGGGTCTGGAAACCGAGGTCTGGCCACGGGCCGGAACCAGCGAAGAGGTCAATGAAATCGTGGCGCGCCTGCAGGTCGAGGCAGGTCAGGATCTGGAAAAGAAACTCGTCATCGCCGGTTTCACCGATCACACGATCGAGGCTGACGAGATTGAGCAACCCTGCGAGACCTGCATGTACTACAAGGTCCATGCGAAATTCTGCGAATTGCCGGAACTGATGGTGCCGGTCGAACCGGAATGGTCCTGCCGCCTGTGGCGGATCTGATGCCGCTTGATGTTGTCGTCATCGGATGCGGCAACCCAAACCGAAGCGACGACGGCGTCGGTCCGCATCTCATCGCTCAAATGCGCGAAAACGGCGTGCCGGAGCACACTCGCATATTCGACGGCGGAACCGACGGGATGTCGGTCATGTACAGCGCACGCGGCGCCACGCATCTGATCATTGTCGATGCCCGGGTCCCCGAAGGGTCGCCGGGCACCATTTATGAGGTTCCTGGAGAGGTTCTGGAAGCACCGCCCAACAACAGCCTGAACCTGCATGATTTCAGGTGGGATCATGCGCTTTACGCAGGACGCCGTATCTATGGTGATGCGTTTCCCAAGACGACATCGGTGCTGTTGATCGAGGCCGCGACGCTGGAGCTTGGGTTAGGCCTGAGCGACGAGGTTTCTCGCGCGGCGCGGACGGTTGAGTGCCGCATTCGGGACCTGATCGATACGTGGTCGGAGGCATGAGCACGATCGCGATCAGGGATGGTGCGATCTATCTGCCTTGCGCCGTGGTGGACACCTATTTCCGCGGCATTGATGCGGTCATCGTACTGATCCAACAGGATGAATTATTGGTGATGCCCGTGCATCAGGCAACCGCCGGAGGGTGCCTTTTGAAGGTCCGGAATGCTGCAGGTGATCGGGTGGTTCAGGCCCGTGATGTTTTCCAGGATCAAGACCTTCTGGACTTTGCAACCGACAGCCTGACCGTCGCGTGGCAGGCCAGCAAAGGGGCGCTTTGTGCAGAATTGAAGCCGGATCAGCGCGGCGAGGATGTGTAAACTAAGTTTTCTATAAACCAAGTAAGTTGACAGCGCCCGCTTTGAGTGCTTTTCTCGGTCGAACACAGAAATCGAACCAGATTCGATTCGAGGGAGAAACCGGTTTGACGAATATCAGTCGTGCTCAGCAGCAGGTGCAGGCGGCCATGACCGCGGTCGAAACGGCTGCGGCGACGCAGGCCGAAAAGGCCGAGATGCTGATGGAAATCGCGATGGGGCTTCAGCAGAAACCCGAACGTGCCGAAGACATCTTTGCTGCCGTGGATCTCTACAAACTTGCCATGGATCTTGCGCCGGAAGGCGAAGTTCTGGGGGTCGCCCGCATTCGTGCGCGTATGGCCACAGCGCTGATGGCCGTGCCCGCCGAAGATGCGACGCAGCTAAAGGAAGCGAAATCCGAAATAGAGATCGCGCTTGCAACCCTGACTGCGGAAGGGTCGGACGCCGAAGTGGCCGAAGCCGAAATGAACCTTGGTCTGATCTGCCAGACACTTGCGGGCATGCATCTCTTGCCGATCCAACCTGCCATCAGCGCCTATCAGCGGTCGCTCAGGACCTTCGACAAGACCAACTACCCCAAGGAATTCGCGGTCCTGCAAAGCAACCTGGCCACGGCGTTCCTGTCCATGCCGTTCACCGACCAGTCCGGGAAGATGCGCGAGGCGCTGGCAGTGCAGGCCTTTGAAGAGGCGTTGACGGTCGTCAACCTGATAGACCATCCCAACGAATACGCGATGCTGCAAAACAACCTTGGCAACGCGCTGCAGTACGTGTCCTCGTCTCACCGGGTGGAAAACGGATATCGCGCTCTAGAGGCTTATGATGAGGCGCTCAAGGTGCGCACCATCCGCGACATGCCCGAAGAATATGCCAACACCATCGCGAACAAAGCCAATTGCCTGTCGAACCTGCCGGACGATCCGCAAAATCCCGACGGCGGCAACTTTGGCAACCTGACCGAAGCGGTGCGTCTGCTGGAAGAAGCGCGCGGCGTATTCGCCAAGCGCGGGGCCGGCGAAAAGGCACAAGCAGTAAGCGAAGCCATTGCCGAACTGAACGCGGCCCTTGGCCCATCAACAATTCTGGAACGGAGCGGATTACAATGATGAATGGAGAATACAGTTGAGCGCTATAGTCGTAATTTTGGCCCTGGTCGCCGGCCTGGCCGCCGCCTTGGGTGCAGGGGCCTTGTCGGGTCTGCGCATCGGTAAAGATGCACTGGGCGCAGAGCTGGCCGCCTATATGGGCGCGCTTTACGGCGGGCTTGCAGGTGGCGGCGCAGTTGTCGTGACCACGCTTGTTCTTTTGCTGATCTAGGAGGTCGCCATGCTGGGAATGGCCATGAATTCTGCAAAACTGTTTTTTGCAGGCAAGCTTTTCAAAGACAACAAAACCGTGGTCCGACAGTTGATGATGGGGGCTGGCGCCGGCGTGATCGCCGGTATCGTCATCGGGTTGTTTGCACCGATCTGGGTGGCAGCCATCGCCGCAGGCGCTGTAAGCGGCGCTGTGCAGCCTGTGTTGTTCAAAGATCTGAAATACGCATAAGCAATGCCGGATGCCGCATCTCTTGAAGGCGAAGAGCCGACTCTGGATCGCCTGATCGGCGATCTGAAGGCGCTTGAAATGCTGGCAGACGGCTGGGATGAGGCGGCCCGCAACGGAGCCCATGCAAGGGCTGAAGCCGTAGATGCATTGAACAAGGAGGCGTTCCGACGGTTGATCGGAGCGCTTAAGGACAACCCAGAGTTTGGCAACGCCCTGAAAGAGGCGGCCCGGGATGAAGTGGTCTACGCCGTGTTGCGCCGCCACGGGATATTGCGGCCATCGCTCTACGAACGGGTCGAGGCGGCGCTGGAAACGGTGCGCCCGAGCCTGGTCAGCCATGGCGGCGATGCCGAGGTCGCTGCGGTCGAAGGCAAGCGCGCAGAAATTCGGTTTCTGGGTGCCTGTGATGGGTGCCCGGCGTCACAACTGACGTTCTATGCGGGTGTCAAAAAGGCCATTCAGGATCAGGTTCCCGAGATCACCGAAGTGAAACAGGCCAAGGGTCTGGGCGGTGGCGGGTCGGACGGCGTTCAGTTCACGTCGCCCTTTGCAAATTACGGCGACAACGAGTGGACAACGGCGCTGCCGCTGGATGATCTGGCCGATGGCGAAACGCGCTTTATCGACATCGACACTCATTCAGTGATCATCACCCGCTTTGCCGACAAGGTAAGCTGCTTCAAGAATGCATGCGCCCATATGGGCCTTGAGATGACCCAAGGCGATATCATCGAGACGATCCTGTCCTGCCCGCATCACGGGTTTCGATATGCGCTTGAGAGTGGCGAGTGTTTGACTGCTCCCGAGGTGCAATTGCAGCCGCACGCGGTGCGGGTCAAAGGCCCCAATATCGAAGTGAGGATTATCGCGTGAAAGTCTCGCTGTCCCGCTCGTTCAGCCCGCAAAAGGCGCCCGGCACCATAACCCCCGGTGCGCCGTTGTTGGGTGGGCAGGGCGCCCGCGTCATTTTGGGCAGCGACGGCGGTTCACTTGTACAGGCGATCACGCCCGCGCCGCACCTGATGTTCGGGCCGCGCGGCGTGTGCCTGCATCCGGACGGCTCGCTTTGGGTGTCAGACACGGGGCATCACCGGGTGCTGGGATGGAAAACCGTCCCGACAAATGACGACACACCTGCCGATATTCTTTTGGGTCAGCCCGACTTTGGCCGCGAGGGCCGAAACGCCAAGGGCCCGGTGGCTGCGAACACCGTGAATGTGCCGACCGGGATCGTTGCATTTCGGGGTGGGCTGGCCGTGGCCGACCCGTGGAACCACCGCGTGCTGATCTGGCGCGAAACGCCCACCGGTCCCGACCACGAGGCTGATATCATTCTTGGTCAGCCTGACGCCCACAGCGCACTGGCAAATTTGGGTCTGTCGCATGCGCGCGCTGATACGATGCACTGGCCTTACGGGGTCTCGGCGGATGGCAATCGGTTGATCGTATGCGACACCGGAAACCGCCGTGTGCTGATCTGGGACGATCCGCAAACCACGGGTCAACCGGCGGATCTGGTTCTGGGACAGCACGATTTCACCTGCCGGGATGAAAATGCGGGCGGGGCGGTTTCGGACGTATCGATGCGCTGGCCGCACATGGCCATCGTCTGGCAAGGCGGTCTGGCGGTGGCAGATGCCGGCAACAACCGGGTGATGATATGGGATGCGTTTCCCGGCCAGAACGGCACCCAATGCGACACGGTGCTGGGACAGGCGGATATGACCGCCTGCGACCACAATATGGCGTCGTATTATCCCACGTCACAAGCGATGAATATGCCCTATGCGCTGGCAACACTTGGGTCGACGCTGGTGGTGGCTGACACGGCCAATTCACGACTTCTGGGATTTGAGGATACCGGTATGGCGGCCCACGCCGACCGGCTGACGGCGCAGCCGGATTTTGCGGCCAAAGGCGACAACCGCTGGGGCATTGCCGAGCGCGATACGGTGTGCTGGCCCTATGGGCTGTCTGCTCTGGGCTCGACGGTGGCGGTGGCCGACAGCGGCAACAACCGCATTCTGATCTGGGACGCGGCGACATGACCGGTGCCCGCTTCACCGTTTCTGGTCAGGTTCAGGGCGTAGGCTTTCGCCCGACGGTCTGGCGGCTGGCGCATGAAATGGGCCTGACGGGCGATGTGAAAAACACCGGCGAAGGCGTAGTGATCCAGCTTTGGGGGGACCATGTCGCAACCTTTCCAGACAGGCTGCACAGCGCACTGCCGCCGCTGGCGCGCATCGAACGGCTCGATGTCACACCCCTGACCGACCCAGCCCCTTGCGGATTTGAAATCACCGCATCGCAAGAGGGCGAGATGCGAGGCAATGTGACGCCAGATGCCGCAACCTGCGCCGATTGCCTGGAGGAAATCCGCAATCCGTTTGAGCGGCGCTATCGCTATCCGTTTGCCAATTGCACCAATTGCGGGCCGCGCTTTTCGATTGTGCAGGCCGCTCCCTATGACCGCGCTAAAACAACCATGGCGCCGTTTGATTTCTGTCCACCTTGCGAGGCGGAATATTCCAACCCGGTCGACCGCCGCTTTCACGCGCAGCCGGTGGCCTGTGGCCGGTGCGGACCGAACATCTGGATCGAGAAACTTGGCAAGGGCGCGGTGAATCTCGAAGCGTTTTCAATGCTGGATGACGTGGATGCCACCGGCGGGATGATCATGAATGGTCACATCGTCGCAATCCGGGGTCTGGGCGGTGTGCATCTAGCTTGTGACGCCACCAACGCCGCGGCCGTGGCCGAATTGCGCAGGCGCAAATCGCGCACGGGCAAGGCCTTTGCCCTGATGGCCCGCGATCTGGATGTGGTGCGCGCGTATTGCGAGGTGTCGAAGATCGAGGCCGATCTTCTGTCGAGCCCGCAAGCACCTATCGTTCTGCTGAAGGCCAAGCCCAACGGTCTGCCAAGCGAGATCGCGCCGGGTCTGGATCGTCTTGGCGTAATGCTGCCCTATACGCCGTTCTATCACATGATCCTGCGGCGCATCGGGCGCCCGGTGATCATGACCAGCGGCAATCCTTCGGGTCAGCCGCAATGCATCGACAATCAGGAAACCCGCGACCGTCTTGCCGATATCGCAGATTTCGCCTGTCTTCATAACCGCGACATCGCCAACCGGATCGATGACAGTGTTGTGCGCGTCGATCTGGGCCGTCCGCGCGTGCTGCGCCGGGCGCGTGGATATGCGCCGCAGGGGCTTGAACTGCCAGCCGGGTTTTCCGACGCGCTTGAGGTTCTGGCGCTCGGTGCGGAACAGAAGAACACATTCTGCCTCGTCAAGGACGCCCGCGCCATCATGTCCCAGCACATGGGCGATCTGGAGGATGTGGCCACAAACGCGGATGTGACGCGCAATCTGGGTCTATACGAAAACCTCTTTGATCATGCTCCAGATATAATCGCTGTCGATCAGCATCCGCAATACCTGTCCACGCAGCGCGGGTTCCAGATGGCAGGCGACCGGCCTGTGATCCAGGTACAGCATCACCACGCGCATATCGCCGCGTGCCTGGTCGAGAACAACCGGCCCCTGAGCGCAGAACACGTGCTAGGCATCGCGCTGGACGGCACAGGCCTGGGGGATGACGGCACGATCTGGGGCGGTGAATTCCTGATCTGCGACTACCACGGGTATCGCCGGGTCGGCTGTCTGAAACCAGTTGCACTGCCCGGCGGTGTGGCCGCCGTGCGTGAGCCATGGCGCAATGCCTATGCGCATCTGATGGCCGAGATGGGCTGGGGCGAGTTTGCAATCAACTTTCCCGATCTGGAGGTCTTCAGCCGTATGCGGGACCTGCCTCGCGACACTTTGGATGCGATGATCAAGTCTGGAACGAATTCGCCCTTGGCGTCGTCCTGTGGCCGGCTGTTCGATGCCGCTGCCGCGATTGCAGGCATCGCTTGGGACCGGCAGAATTACGAGGGCGAAGCCGCGATCCTGTTCGAGGCCGCCCTTGATCCTGACGCGCTGAACGAGCCAGATGATCTGGCCTATCCGTTTTCAATACCGCTGATGGGCGGCAAGGGCATGCCCTATATCGAGCCGCTGGCCGTCTGGCGCGCCATGCTGGGCGATCTGGTTCTGCAGACACCCATTGGCACGATTTCGGCAAGGTTTCACCGGGGATTGGCCCGCGCCATTGTCGAAATGGCGGTGCGGCTGACCAAAGACACGGCCATCGACACCGTCGCCCTGTCGGGTGGCTGTTTTCAAAACGCGACGCTGTTCGCGCTGGTTCATCAAGGCTTGGAAGGAGCAGAGCTGACGGTTCTGAGCCATTCCGACTATCCGGCGAATGACGGCGGTATTTCACTGGGGCAAGCCGTGATTGCCCTGGCAAACACACAAGGGGAGGACGCAAAATGTGCCTAGGAATTCCAGGACAAATTACCGAGATCTCGGATGCGACCCGCAAGCTCGCCATGGTCGACATCTCGGGCGTGAAACGTGAGGTCAACGTGGCCTGCATCGCGGGTGATGACCCGTTGGAGGACTTGATTGGCACGTGGACCTTGATCCATGTCGGTTTTGCCATGAGCAAGATCAACGAAAAGGAAGCGGCCCTGACACTGGAGGTCCTGCGCGAACTTGGCGAAGCGCAGGAAGAGATAGAGGCGATGCGGGCCAGTGCGGCCATGCTGTCGGAAGCGTCATGAAATACGCTGATGAATTCCGCGATCCGGTGGCCGCCAAAGGCGTGCTGGCTGCCATCGAACGCGTGACCAACGAGATCGGAGCGACCAAGGAAAAGCCGGTTCATATCATGGAGATTTGCGGCGGGCATACGCACGCGATCTTTCGCTATGGTCTGGACAAGCTGACCCCGCCGGGGCTGGAGTTCATTCACGGCCCCGGCTGCCCGGTTTGCGTCCTTCCGATGAGCCGCGTGGATGAATGCGTACAGATCGCCGAAGATCCGAATGTGATCTTTACAACCTTTGGCGATGCGATGCGCGTGCCGGGCACCAAGAAATCCCTCATGCAGGCCAAAGCCGACGGCGCCGATATCCGCATGGTCTATTCGCCGCTGGACGCGTTGGAACTGGCGCGCCGCAACCCCGACCGCGAGGTGGTGTTCTTTGGCCTTGGGTTCGAGACGACCACGCCTTCGACGGCCCTGTCGATCCTTCAGGCCGATACCGATGGGCTGACGAATTTCACTATCTTCTGCAACCACATCACCGTGCCGCCGCCGATCAAGGCGTTGCTGGATGACCCTTATATGGTCTTGGATGGTTTCGTGGGCCCGGGCCATGTGTCGATGGTGATCGGCACCGAACCTTACCAGTTCATCGCGCGCGACTATGGCAAACCCATCGTGGTGGCGGGGTTTGAACCGCTTGATCTGTTGCAATCGGTGCTGATGGTGCTGGAACAAATCCGCGATGGCCGTGCCGAGGTGGAAAACCAATATGCGCGGATCGTGCCCAACGAGGGCAACCCGGTATCCATCGCCGCCTGCGAGCAGGTCTATGAGCCGCGCCCAACCTTTGAATGGCGCGGTCTGGGTGAGATTGATGAAAGCGGATTGCGCATTCGCGACCGGTACAAGGCATACGATGCCGAGGTGAAATTCAACATCGGCTACGGCCGCAACACATCGTTCACAGAAGAACAGGAAGGTTGCGCCTGCGGCGACGTCATGACCGGGCGGATCAAGCCCCACGCGTGTCCGCAATTCGGCAAGGGCTGCACGCCCGAGATGCCGCTGGGGGCCCTGATGGTCAGCTCGGAAGGGGCCTGCGCGGCCTATTACCAATATGGCGGCCTTGATCTGGAGCCGGTAGAATGAACGCGATGGACCGCCAGCCCAGACGCGTCGTTGCCGACAAGGTGACGATGGCCCATGGCGGGGGCGGCAAGGCGATGCGCGACCTGATCGAGGATGTGTTCACATCGGTCTTCTGTCCGCCCGGCATGGAAGATCAAGCGCGGCTGATGGATGATGCGCTCACCGTACCCGGAGCGCGGCTGGCCTTTACGACGGACGGGTTCGTGGTGTCCCCGATGGAATTTCCCGGTGGCGATATCGGTAAGATCGCTGTCTGCGGCACTGTGAACGATCTGGCTGTTGGCGGGGCGAAACCGCTGTGGCTGTCAGCGGCCTTTGTCATCGAAGAAGGTGTCGAGATTTCGACGCTGCGCCGGATCGCGGCGTCGATGCAAAATGCCGCCGATGATGCGGGCGTTGCCATTGTGACGGGTGACACAAAGGTCGTCGGCAAAGGATCAGGCGATGGAGTTTTTATCACCACATCCGGCATCGGCGTGATCGCGCCGGGCCGCGACCTGTTGGCCGAAACCGTGCAGCCCGGTGATGTTGCCATCGTCAACGGCGTGCTTGGTGATCACGGTGCGGCCATCCTTGCCGCGCGCGGCGATATGGCGCTGAGCACCGAAATCCCGTCGGACTGCCAACCGCTCAATCATCTGATGGAGGCAATATTGTCTGCTGCCCCCGGCACGCGGGTTGCAAGAGATGCGACACGCGGCGGGCTGGCCTCGGCCCTGAATGAAATCGCCGATGCTGCCGGTGTCGGCGTTGAAATCGGCGAAGACGTTCTGCCTTTGCGCACCGAAGTCAAAGGCGTTTGCGAGATTTTGGGGCTGGATCCACTCTATCTGGCCAATGAAGGTACATTGGTGATCTTCGTTCCCGAGGATCAGGCCGACGCGGCGTTGTCCGCGATGCACGCCACCGATGCGGGCCGCGAGGCCGTGATCATCGGCAAGGCCACCACCCAGCATCCCCGAACGGTGGTGATGAAAACTGTCTTTGGCGGTCTGCGCATTGTCGACATGCTGGTCGGTGAACAACTTCCGAGGATTTGCTAATGGCCTTACTGGAAAATCTTACATTTCTTGATGCGTCGTCATCGTCTGGGTTCCTGGTTTTGGGTCTTCTGTTTGGCATGGTTCACGCCCTCGAAGCAGATCATTTGGCTGCGATCATTACGCTTAGCAGGGGCGGAAAAAACAAGCTCCTGCTGCGAGGCGCCTTCTGGGGCCTGGGTCACACGGCGACGTTGCTGATCATGTCCATTGGCGTGATTGTGTTCAGCCTCGTTCTCAATGAGCAGCGCGCGGCAACGTTCGAATTTGCTGTTGGCGTCATGCTGGTTTTTCTCGGAGCACAGGTCGTGCACAGGTTTCGCAAGGACAGGCTGCACTATCACGTCCATCAACATGAGGGACAGGGGTATCACATGCACGTGCACAGTCACGCGTCCGATGTGGCCGACCATTCCAAAAGCTCGCATGCCCACGTACACGCCGAGCGATTTCCCCTGAAAGCCTTTTTCATTGGTCTGCTGCACGGCGCGGCCGGATCGTCCGGGCTCATCGTGCTGGCGGTCTCCAAAACTGGCGACCCCTGGCTGGCTGTCGGATATGTCGGTCTGGTCGGCCTTGGGTCCGTTCTTGGCATGGCGGCCATGTCCGTTGTTGTCGGTTGGCCGGTGCTCCAGGCGCCGAAAATCGCAAAAGGCCTTCATACCGCCGTGCAGATGTCCATTGCTGCGGTCGTTGTCGCCATCGGCCTGTCAATCATGTGGGAAACCGGACCAGTGGCCTGGGGGACTGGTTGATGCACGAGCTTGGACTGGCCCGCAGCATTGCGGGTATCGCAGAAGAAAACGCCAAAGGGCGAAGGCTCAAGGAAGTCCGCGTGGCGATCGGCCCACAGGCCTGTGTGGAACGCGGCGCACTGACCTTTTGCTGGGATCTGGTGACCGAAAGTACCGCTATTTCCGGGGTGTCCTTGGGATTTATCGATGCGGACAACGACACATTCGTCGTACGCGAAATAGAATTTATGGAGGAAGCATAATGTGTGGAGTATGCGGCTGCGCCGACCCTGCAAACGAGGTTTCGATGACCGATTCTCAAACCGGCGTCAAAGTCCTGTTGCGGGACGATCATGCGCATGACCACGGACATGATCATGATCACGCGCATTCTCATGACGACCATCACCACGGTCATGATGAGCCGCATGTCCATGGCCCGGGCGGCGAGATCATTTCCCTGGAAACTGCAATTCTCGGCAAAAACAACGAAATCGCGACCCGCAACCGCGGCTGGTTCGAAGGGCGCGGCGTCATCGCCCTGAATATCGTCTCCTCGCCCGGATCCGGTAAGACTACGCTGCTTGAAGAGACGATCAAGCGCATGAAGGACAAAGCCGATATCGCGGTCATCGAAGGTGATCAGATGACGTCGAATGACGCCGATCGTATCCGCGATGCAGGCGCCCGTGCCGTCCAGATCAACACCGGTGCCGGGTGCCATCTCGAAGCGGATATGATTGCCTTCGCCGTACAATCTTTGGATCCCCAAACCGGGTCAATCCTGATGATCGAGAATGTGGGAAATCTGGTGTGTCCGGCCATGTTCGATCTGGGCGAAAAGATGAAAATCGCTGTGATTTCAACGACGGAAGGCGAAGACAAGCCGACCAAATACCCACATATGTTCCGCGCCGTGGAATGGGTCGTCATCAACAAAATGGATCTGGCTCCGCATGTGGATTTCGATGAAGAAGCCTGTCGGCAAAACATATTGGAGGTCAATCCGGGAGTGAAAATCTTCTGCCTGTCGGCCCGAACGGGGATGGCATGGATGCATGGTGTTCGAGCCTGGCCGAATTGAAAGCCTGAAATTGAACGGATTGGTGAGTTACCTCTCCTGTCAAGTCACTGCTGTGAGACCCTCATCCATATCGTGAGTGCAGCGCACCAATCCGTGTAAAAAAAAGATCACCACCCAGCCGCAGATGGACTATCGAATTGCGACCCCTCCACCTGCCGGATTATTTGCGTGCCTAGAGCGCCAATTTAGGGTGTGTACCTGCGCGCTGTTGAAAGCATTTAGCTGCTCCAATTTTGCAGCGGTCTGAACGGTCTTTGGTACGGCGAGCCATGAATTCGCCCCCGGCTTCTTGCAGCGACCAGAATGAGTGACCGGTTCTCCCGCTGCACTGCGGCACAAGCATTTTTGCTCGTGCAACATTTTTCACGCTGCGAGCGCGCGCAGCGAAAACTAAAGACTTCTGCAATGGGCTCGTTTGAGACCTTCGCGGCATCCCGCCTTAACGTCGGCAATGGCGTGAAAGGGCGTCTGTGCGCAGATGTTTTGGTCATCCCCATAATGTAGAGATCTCAAGAGTCTTATCGTCCGGGAAGTTTTGCTGTAACGTTCGATCGTCGCGTGAACGGGGACTCTGAGTTGAAACAACCTTCAGATCGTAAACAGGCCTGCGACAAAGTCGATCTGTCCAAGGTCCATTCCTCCGACAGCCGATCTCGGGTCGCTCTGAGTGTTGCCGATATGCCTAGAGACCTAGGCGAGCTGCTGGATAGGGGCCTTGAGGACCATTTCCGTGACCGCTGACATGAAATCTCATTATGCCTGGTTTCGGTCCAAGGTGGAGGAGGCGCTGAATGACCAGCAGGCCGCGACACCTCATTCCAACGTAATGAATCTTGTGCAGGCGGTGATTGATGAGAAGCGCCGCCAACAGTCTTGAACAGTGCGTTCTGGTCTTACCTGGTACCTTCGTGCGTTTCGGGGTGTTTTGGTGGGTTGCCGCCGCTTCTTCTGTCAAAAAAAGTGTTTGCCGATCGGCTGCGTGACTTAAAGCATTCCGCCTTTAACCTGAGACATATCCGGCAGCCTTAAAGTAGTTCCAGCACTCTTGAGGCGAGTAGAGATTGCAGACTTCGGCGATGGCCTCAAACATGTCGGTGAATGTCCTCGCGCCGATCCGCCTGAGGTGGGCCTTGAGTTTGGAGAAAGCCATTTCAATGGGATTGAGGTCCGGACTGTAAGGCGGGAGGAAGAGGAACCAGCACCCGGCATCCCGCATCGCCTTGGCCGCCGAGGCGTTCTTGTGGGTGGCGAGATTGTCGAGAATGACGACGGTGCCGGGGGCCAGTTCCGGAACCAGCACCCTCGCGACATAAGCCGCGAATGCCGGGCCGTCCATCGCGCCCTTGATCACCCAGGGCGCGATCATGGCATCGGCGGTGAGGCCCGCGATGAACGTCTGCGTACCCCATGACCCGAACGGGGCGTCCATGACCAGGCGATTCCCGCGCGGTGCCCATCCCCTCAACCGGGTCAGGTTGGTTTTCACAGAGGTTTCGTCAATGAAGACAACGCGTTCGGGTTGGGCTGACACGGCTGGAAGGCGATGCTTGAACCAGTCGTCGCGCTGCCGCCTTACCTTGGTTCGACGGCGTTCGGCGGCCACCAGAGACTTTTTTTGTGTGTATAGCCGAGCTTGCGAAGGAACTTGCCAATCGCGTTCGGGTGCGCACGCACACCGGTCGCGTCATGTAGGGCAGAGGCCAGTTCCGGCATCGTGATGTCGCCATCCTGCGCAATGACTTCTGCGAAGAAGCTGCGATGCGGATCGAGCTTTCCCTTACCCCTGGGGCGACCTTGAGGGGCCGCGCGGGCCTGTCCGGTGCGGCGGATCGCAAGCCCCACCGCGCCCCGGTGGCAGGCGAAAGCTTCAAGCGCAACGCCGCCGCTCGCCCGCTTGACCCTTCCTCAATCAATCTCTGAAACCGCGCACGAAGCGCATCCGGCAAAGGTGCTGACATGATACATCCTCCCAAACAAGATGAATCACAGATCAAACCTCAAGGGAATCCCCCGATTCAGGTTTTTGGCGGGACGCTTTAGCCTTTGATTCGGACAAGGGCGGGTCGCGCTCGTAATCTGAAATTCTGCACTCACTCTCGTTGCCCAACCTCCGTCATAGCTTTCGGCGGAAACCCCAAAAAGTGTAGAGCGGGCTTTTTGTCCTTTGGAACTCAGACCCTGATCCAAAGGAAAATCCCCATGACCAAGCCTAATCCGGCAAACCCGGCATTCCCAATCTCCGACACTGATCTCGCACATGCCATCGCGCAGATCGGCGCGGAGATTGACCATATACCTCTGCGTAGCTCAGCGCTTGCGCGCATCATGCGCGAGACGTTTCATGGCAGCGATGCCGGCGGTGCCTGGGACTGGCGCATGGCATATGACCTGATGCAGGCCGCGGCTGTTCAGGTGCTGCTGCGTGGGGACGGCGCGGCAGGTGACATCGCCGCTGCAAGGCTGCTTGCCTCGCGGCTCCTGACGGAAACCCGCCGGTCAGAGCAGCAGATCCGGCTGCAGCAGTTTTCCACGCCGCTGCCATTTGCGGCGCTGGTCTTGCGGGCTGCGGCGATCCGCAAGGGCGAGACCGTTCTGGAGCCCTCGGCTGGCACCGGTGCCCTGGCTGCTTTCGCTGCCCAAACCGGTGCCACGGTTGTGCTCAATGAGATCGACCCCTTTCGCCAGCACCTCCTGCGCGCGGTTTTCGGCGGCGAGGTGACGGGCCATGACGGCGAGCATATCGACGATCTGCTGCAGTCGCCGGTTCTACCCGACGTCGTGGTGATGAACCCGCCCTTCGCCTCCTCGGTCGATCGCTCCCGAGACAAGCACATCGCCGCCAAACATCTCGTCGCGGCTGCAAAGCGTCTGGCACCAGGTGGGCGCCTGGTGGCGATCATGCCGCCGGGATTCGCGCCCGAATGCGATGCCGCGCATTGGTCACGCGCCTGCGGTCTCCTGACGCCACGATTGGCGCTGACGATGCCGAGGCAGGTCTACCGCAAGCTCGGCACCTCTGTCGAAACCCAGCTGATGGTCTTCGACAAGGTGCAGGAGGGCGGCGAGATGATCCGCGCCACTTTGTGCGATCTGGATGAAGCCCTTCCGTTTGTCGATGCCGTGGCCGCAACACGGACCGAGATGAGCCCGGCCCAACGGGTTGAAGCGATCCCTCATGCTCGGCCGACCGTTCGATCATCTGTCCCGCGCAAGACCGCTGCCGGTGTTATCACCGCCCCCACAGCCAGGGCCAATGCCGTCCGTCCGCTCAGCTTCACGAGCCTTCAGACCCCGCGCAACAACATGCCCATCTCGGACATCTATGCGCGCTACCGTCCGCAGCGGATCGAGATCGCGGGTGCGCAGGAACATCCCACCCCGCTCGTCGAAAGCATCGCCATGGCCTCGGTTGCCCCGCCCATGCCCTCAAACACGGGCAGTGATGACTTGCGCCTGCCCACACGGTTGATCGAGGAGGGAGATCTCTCCGAGGCGCAGCTCGAGACCATCATCATGGCGCATGATGCCCATGGGCGTGATCTGCCCGGTCGGTTTACCATCGATGACGACCAGACCAAGCTGACGCGCGCCGATGATGACCCGGATGCACGTGCCTATCGCCTTGGCTATTTCCTCGGCGACGGCACCGGTTGCGGCAAGGGCCGCGAATGCGCGGGGCTCATTCTCGTGAACTGGCTTTCCGGGCGCAGGAAGGCGATCTGGGTCTCCAAATCCGCCACGCTTATCGAGGACGCGATCCGCGACTGGACCGATCTCGGCGGCTCGCCTGCCGACATTCAGCCGCTCTCCAAATGGAAACCGGACCAGCCGATCCCGATGGGCGACGGTATCCTCTTTGTCACCTACGCCACGCTGCGGTCCGCGGGCAAATGCGGTACCACGCGACTGAGCCAGGTTCTCGACTGGATGGGTGAAGACTTCGAAGGCGTCCTCGCTTTTGATGAGGCCCATGCCATGCAAAACGCGGCCGGGTCCGAGCAGGGCAGGGGGGTCAAACCCTCGCAGCAGGGCCTTGCGGGCCTGCGGCTGCAACTGGCAGCACCCCGCGCCCGCGTCTTCTACATCTCGGCCACGGGTGCCACGAGCGTGCACAATCTCGCCTATGCCGCGCGGCTGGGGCTCTGGGGCAGGGCCCCGAATACCCCTTCCCAAGCCGCGAGAGCTTCGTTTCTGCGATGGAAGCCGGCGGTGTCGCCGCCATGGAGGTGGTTGCCCGCGATCTCAAGACGCTCGGCCTCTACATGGCCCGCGCCCTCAGCTTTGATGGCGTGGAGTATGACGTGCTCGAGCACGCGCTCACCCCGGCCCAGATCGAGGTCTATGACGCCTACGCTGGAGCGTTTCGCACCATCCACCACAATCTCGAAGCCGCGCTGACGGCGACCGGCGTCAACGACGCCTCGGGCGAGACCAATGCGTCGGCCGCACGCGCCTCGGCCAAGTCCCGCTTCGAAAGCACGAAACAGCGCTTCTTCAACCATCTCCTGATGGGCATGAAGGCTCCAAGCATTATCCGCGCCATCGAGGACGATCTGGCGGCGGGCAAGGCTTGCGTCATCCAGGTGGTCTCGACGGGTGAGAGCCTGCTGAAACGTCGACTTGAGACGATGGATCCCGAGGATGAACTCGTCGAGGGTGCCTTGACGCCGCGCGACTATGTTCTCGGCTACCTCGAACAGGCCTTCCCAATCCATGCTCAAAAGCTCGTGGAGATCGATGGCAATATGGTGGCCGAGCCGCTCCGCGATGAAACTGGCGCGCTGGTCGTCTCGCGCGAGGCGCTCGCTCTGCGCGATGCGGCCATGATGGAGTTGATGACGCTGGCCCCGATCCCCTCGGCGCTCGATCAGATCCTCTGGGCTTTTGGCGACGAGGCCGTAGCCGAAGTGACCGGAAGGTCGATTCGACCTCTGAAGGCGGACGATGGCCACCTCTTCATCGAGAAGCGCGCCGCCAGCAGCAATTCGTCCGAGACCCAAGCCTTCATGGACGGCGAAAAGGATATCCTGATCTTCTCCGACGCGGGCGGTACGGGCCGGTCCTATCACGCGGCGCAAACGGCGAAGAACCAGAAACGGCGGCGGCACTACCTGCTGGAGCCCGGCTGGCGCGCCGATGCGGCCATCCAGGGGCTGGGCCGTACGCATCGCTCGGCCCAGGTAAGCGCGCCCTTCTTCCGGGTCTGCACCTCAGATGTGCATGGCGAAAAGCGTTTCACCTCGACGATAGCCAAGCGCCTCGACCAGCTGGGGGCCTTGACCAAGGGTCAGCGCGAGACCGGCTCGCAGGGCATGTTCCGCGAGGAGGACAATCTCGAAAGCCCGATCGCACGGGCGGCTCTGCGTGGGTATTTCGCCGATCTTGCCGCCGGGCGCGCTGAGGCGATGAGCTACGAGAGCTTCACCGACTGGACAGCCCTGCGGCTGATCGACAAGGACGGGGTGCTCCTTGAGGAGCTTCCCCCGATCCAGCGGTTTCTCAACCGGGTGCTTGCCCTTCCCATCCACATGCAGAACGCACTCTTTGCCGAGTTCATGCGCCGGATTGCCGATCAGACGGAACGGGCGCGCGCGGCGGGCGCGCTCGATCTCGGCGTGGAAACCCTGCGCGGCGAAAAGATCGAGCAGGTCTCCACAGAGGATCTCTGGACCTGCCCGAAATCCGGCGCGGTGACGCGGATCATCGGGCTCAAGGTGACCGACCTGGTCCATGTCCTTGACGCCGAAGAGGCCATATCGCGCAATCCGGACAAGCTGCCCATGGTCAATCGCGCCTCCGGTCGCGCGGCGCTCATCTCGGCGCGGTCCATGCAGATGTATGACGAAGACATCGTCACGCTGATGCGCAAGGTTGTGCGGCCAAACGGGTCGAGCTACCTGGAGGAGGCGCGGTTCACGTCTTCGGCCTGGGAAGACATCGAAAGGCCCGAGTTTGCAAAGCTTTGGGATGCCGAGGCAGCGTCCCTGCCAAAAACCACCACAACCAAGCTCTACCTGCTGACCGGGCTCTTGTTGCCGATCTGGAAGGATATTCCGACCACCAATGAGCGCATCTACCGGGTCACGCCCGATGGGGCGACCGCCATGATCGGGCGCACGCTGAGCGAAGAAGGGGCGGCCGCGCTGCGCGCCCGCTTCCTCGTGTCCAACCCGCAAACACCGCAGGAGATGTTGACCGCTGCGCTCGGCACCACGGCGCCGGTCGATCTGGGCCGGGGTCTCACCCTGACCCGTCGCCGTGTCGCAGGCGAGATGCGCCTTGAGTTGTGCGGCGTTGACAGGGGCATGATTGATGGCCTCAAGGCCCTCGGCTGCTTCACCGAGATCATCGCCTTCCAGCTACGGGTGTTCCTGCCGCATGGGGACGGGATCGACACGGGAAGCATTCTGGCCCGGATCGTGGGGCAGGAAGCCGCCATGACGTCAGAACAAGCCGCCTGAAAAGTCAAAGCGGGCTTTCGGTCGGGCGTCGCGGATCGGGGTTTGCCCGGGCTGCGCTTTCCGGGCGCGGGCAGACCAATGCCAGGCCCACTCCCCAAGTTCAGACGAGAGGACAGACCCATGACCAATCCCCAGATCGATTATGCCGCAATGGCGGCTCAGTGGCGTGCAGAGCGCGAAACCACATTGAAGGCATCCCGAACGGAGCTGCTCGCGCAACTACGTGCGCTTGGCATCAGCGAGGTCACTGCCGAATACGAAGGCTATGGCGACTCCGGCAATGTCGAGGATGTGACGGTGCAGCCTGCAGAGGTCCAACTGCCGGAGGCGCTTGCCACAGATGTTGGCGACTTCGCCTGGTCGCTCGCCTATCACCATCACCCGGGGTTCGAAAACAACGAGGGCGGCTACGGCACGCTGACCTGGGACATAGCACTAGACAGCATCATCCTCGATCACGCGGACCGCTATGTCGAATGCTCGCACAGCTATGACGAGGGGCTTTGAGATGGCCCATCCGCTTCATCATGCTGAAAGCTCTGCCCGGAAATTCGGCGGGGTGCCGTCTGACTATCAGTCTGTGCACGATTGGTTTGACGCCTCGAAAGAGCACCTCGCGCTCTTCACGCACAGAGCTTTGCGCCATCACGCCCAAGGCATGTTCGAGGCCGAACGTGTCTTCGGTCTGACCCTGACCAATAGTGCAGGCCGCGACATCCCCGTGCGCTGGATCGGCGAGCAGCATATCCGTGAAGACTGCCAGGGCCGCATCCCGAGCATGGCGGACTGGCTGCGACGGATACAGCCTGAGCCATGGATGGCCAATGGCCAAATCGACCGGCATTCCGGCTCCGAGCCCTGCGGCGACCCAAGGGTTGCCTGGGCCTCCGAGGTCGCCGCCGGAAGAACGGTTCTTGGCCTGAAGGATTGGATGGCGGCGCGCGCGACGCAAGCCACGCAAAGCGCCTGACAGCTCTCGGCCGTTTGCCAAACAAATCTTGCATGGAAGCCCGGTCGGAAGATCGGACTTCTTGCGTCGTTTCCCCACCATTCTTCGTAAGGAGGTTCGCATGACACTCGAAGACATCAAGGCGGCCGTTGATGCCGGCCAGACCGTGCATTGGGCCAATACCGGCTACGTTGTCCACAAGGACCGGCTCGGTCAGTACCTCATCACCTATGTGCCGAATGGTAGCTGCATCGGTCTGACCGACCGGGGCGGGCACCGGTTGAACGGAAAAGAAACGGAGTTCTTCGTCGCGCAATCGAAGGACGCCGCAGAAAATCCGGGCAACCAATCAAGACCAGACGGGCAGGGGAGGGGCGTAGCACCCGGAGGCGCGGGGGCATTCCCACTCGGACGGCAGCTTTGACCCGTGGGCGGGGCTGAAAGGAAAGCGAGCTTTCTGGTTTGTGATCCCTCAAGGGGTCGAGAAAGCAATCCCGGATGCGCTGGCAAGAACGTCAGGCACCGGCCAATCCAAGAAGGAACTATCCCATGTTCGCAGGAACCCTGACCCGCAACACCGAAACCGCAGCCGCCGAATACACCGGCATGATCCATTCGACGCGCTTTGACATCGCCATCCAGTTGGAGGCACGGGCCAAGATGTCCGAACGCAGCCCGGATTTTGACGTGACGGCAATCAACAGGTCGGGCCGCAAGGTGCGCATCGGCACGGCCTGGAACGAGACCGGCAACACCAGCGGCAACCCCTACATCTCGATGCAGATCGATGTCGGCTTGGGCCCCTTCCGGGTCAACGCGGTGCAGACGAAAGAGGCGCGCGCGGCCCAGAGCGGCGAATTCGAGATCATCCCGCTGGTCTCGAACGGCCTGATGAAATCCGGCTCGATCTCGGGCGAGCTCACCGCCATGGACGCCGACAACGCCTTCACCGGCTACATCGCCAACATGATGTTCGATCTGGAGTTCATGCTGATCGAGAACAGCTACAAGACCGAGGAGACCCACCCCGATTACCGCATCGAAGTCAGCTCGCCCCGGGGCACGCCGATCCGCGTCGGCTCGGCCTGGATGGCCAAGAGCAGCCGCACGGGCAATGACTACCTGTCGCTGCTGATCAACACGCCTGATGGCGACCTGCGTGTCAACGCCGTCCAGAACGAAGAACAGCGCGGTGGCCAGACCTTCTCGATCATCCCGTTCATCGACAGCGGTGAGCAGCCGCAGGATGCAGGCACGGGGCTGTCGTTGGTCGCCTAATCGGCGCGCGAGGGGGAGATAATCTGAACCCAAAGGGGAGCCGTGGGACCACGGCTCCCCTTTTGCTGTGCTGGTGTGGTTGAATGAACCCGGCGTACATTGCTGACGTTCGTGTCGCCCGCAGCTAATGCAACCGAAGAGCCCGACCCGGCCATTGTGTTTTTATACTGCGTGCGCTCGCAGCGTAAAAAATGCGGCGTCAGCGAAAACCGTCATGCCATCGCGCGGCGAGAGAAACGGTCATTGGTGCAGCCTACAGCATGAAATTAGCGGCGAATTGACAGATCGCGGACGAACTCGAATTTGGTAGCGGTCGCTCCAACCGCCGGTTTTGCCTCATTCGGCATTCAGATTCGGACAAACGCATTTGCTTGTACCCAGTTTTTTGTGTGAGTTGGAGCTCATGGACCAAAAGCTTTTGTCGGTACAAGCCGTTGTGTCGTGTTTTGCCATGAATCCGTCAGTTGAATTCTGAGTTGGGGTTGTGTTGCGCCATGGTTGGTTAGCTTTGGCCAACGACTAGCTCGTTTTGGCAGAAACCCCCAACTCAGCGCGGGACGGTCGTTTCATTCCTTGCCTCTAAAGTTTTCATCGTCTGTCTGCGGCATCGCCATGTCAGGCTGGTCTGCATCAAGTTCAGATTGGTTGGCGGCCAAGGCGGCGGTTTCCGGCGTCGAGGCACGAGCCATGGGATTGATCTGAAAGGTCACTTTGTTGTCCGATGTAACAGCTGCCGCCGTCCGCAAACGATAGAGGGCAAAAGCGATCAGAAGCACATGTGCCGCCCCCGTGACCGCAAAGAGGCTCCAGGCCCCAAAACTCGTCATTGCAAAACCTGCGACCGTAGGCCCGACGATGGAGCCGATCCCAAAAACCAGGAGCAAGCCGCCACTGACTTGGATGTAGGAGCCAGGCTCGGCGTGATCGTTGGCGTGGGCCACAATCACCGGGTACATCGCGAACACCGTCGCACCAAAGAGGGCGGAAAAAGCAAGCACCAATTGGGGGTTGGCGCCTGCCAGGAAAATGAACAGCGCATCTGCCAGCAACGCGAAAAGCGTGATGCCGATGAGGACTTTGCGGCGATCAAGTGTGTCAGACGCGATGCCGACAGGAATTTGCAGGGCGGCACCGGCCAGAATGGGAATGCTGGCGAATAGCGCGATCTGGTTGAGGCTCAATCCGATGCGTGCCGCGTAGACAGCGGCCAGGGTCCCGAAGGACGCGTTGGAAATGCCCACCATCAAAACCGCAAAGAAGGCTATTGGCGAGTTTTTCCAGAGACCCCGCAAGTTGAGTGAGACTTGGGTCAAGGGGCGCGGCGTCGTCGTCGCGCTAATTGCCGTCGGGAGCAGGGCCAGACAGTAAACCATGGCCGCCAAAACAAAGAAAAAATACCCGTTGGCGTCTCCCAAAGTCAGGACCATTTGACCGGCCGTAGTCGCGGCGAGATTGACCATCGTATAGATGCCGAAAATACGACCGCGAGAGGATGCGTCCGCCCGCTCGTTCAACCAGCTCTCAACGATCATCGCCGCGCCGGCAAAGCAAAACCCGGACAGGGCGCGCACCGGGATCCAAACCCAGGGCGTGATCAGCACCAGAGAGAAAAGCACCGCGATCGCTGCAATGGCACACATGGCCCCAAAAGCGCGAATATGGCCCACACGCGCCACCAGCGCAGGTGTGCGCAGGCAACCTGCGACATATCCGATGGCCCAGCCAGTCCCGAGCAAGCCAAGCGAGGCGGCTGTGAACCCTTCAGTCTCCCCACGAATGGGCAAAATCAGACTGTTCACGCCGCCTGCGAACAGCAAAAAGGCGGACCCCAACAAAAGGGCCGCGAGGGGCAGCAGACTTTTCACCATATGTCCGGTCTACTCCCTTAGAGCCATTTCGAAAATTTGAAGATCAAGAACAGTGCGATGCCTCCCACGAGTGACACCGCTGTCAGGAGCCAAAACGCCAAAGGTGCTTCCGTTCCAGGCATCCCAGCGATATTCACACCGAAAAGTCCCGTGAGAAACCCCAATGGCAGGAAGATCGCTGCAACCAGGGACAACACATAGCTGTTGCGACTGAGCGCATGGGCGCGCTCTGCGTCGATGTGGTCTTGCAGGGCTGATAATCGGTCCCGGGTAGCGTCGAGTTCTTCGACGATCCGACGGGTGCGGTTGGCGGTTTCACGCAGCAGAGCCAATTCCTCTGGTGCGATGATCCAGTTGTCGAGTGTTGAGAGCGCGGCAATGGCTTCTCGTTGGGGATTGATGAATCGCCGCATTTTGATGACCGCCTGCCGAATGCGCGCGAGTTTTCCCGGAGGCAAAGACCGACCTTCCGAGATGGCTTCTTCCAATTCATCGGTCTGTTCTTCGAGCCCGAGAGAGACGGTTTCGATCCGGCTGGTCAATCCATATGTCAGCTCTGCGAGGAAACGCCCTACGGATGCAGGTGCCGCTCCGGCTTCTGCGGCTTGGCGGATGGCATCCATGGCCCAGACTTTGCGCTTCCGGGCAGACACGATTACCGTACCCGTGATCCACATGCGCAAGGACACCATGTCCTCGGGATCGGATTCCGGATTCAGGTTCACGCCACGCAGGTTCAGGATCAACCCATCTTCGAAGCGCTCACAACGTGGTCGGGTCTCACTCTGCAGGAGCGCGCGCCCTGCGATCTCGGGAAGATGCTCTGCGACCCAAGCGCGCAGGGCTTGGTCTTGCAAGTCAAAATGTAGCCATCGATACCCGCTGGCTGGGCCCAAAACACTTAGCGCGGGTCCAACTGGTTCTGCGATCCCCTCGTTGATGTCGAAGGCTGCAAGTGGCTTGATTGTTTCCATTCCGTTAGCCTACGGTAAAAATCTAATATTATCCAAATAGTTATGGACGTGGACGCATGGCGGATGAGACGAAACACGACGAGCATGCTTCGGATCCCCTTCTGAAAGCCGCCCATGCGTTTGAGTATTATGTCATTCTCGTCTTGGTCTTGACGGTTGGCCTGATCACGCTGTTGGCCATGGCGCGATTGTTCGTCGGCATCTATGACACGGTGTTTGTCAGTTGGGATGTGAAGAACTTGCACGCCGTTCAGGTGCTGTTTGGCATGGTCATGACCGTGCTAATTGCGTTGGAGTTCGGCAATTCGATCCTGCGGCATATAAGAGAGCATTCGACAATCATTCAGGCGCGCGAAGTCATTCTGATTGGTATGATGGCCGTGGTCCGCAAAGTCATGATCATTGACCTCTCAACGACGTCACCCTGGCTGATCGCCGCGCTTGGTGTGATTGCGCTATCCCTTGCAGGCGCCTATTGGGTGATGCGCGACGACTAAGAGGAAAGAAACACGCGCGCCAAGTTCGTGTTTTACTGATCTCTTTCTTGCGGTGTAACCGCCGCGCCGCCCTGATGCCTGATGTCCGCCACCACCGCATCTCGGTTGAGCGCAGCTTTCAAGTCACTGTCTGAGATAGCCCGCAGTTCCGTGCGCCCTGCACGGTTGCCACTGCCGCGCACCGTCAACAAGGTCGAGGTGCGCCGCCATGCCTCGAAGCTAAGTCCTTGAAGAAGCTCCTCTTCGACAAGGACTTCGTACTCACCTGCGGGCAACTCACCCACATATCCGGGCAAGGAAAACGGGTTCGCAAACGTCACACTCGTTTTGGTTGATCGTGTATTCATGTGGGTGCTCCTCTGTATCGGCAAAGCCGCCGTCCACAGCCGTTGGATGTGGCCCCCGGAATTCAGGCCGTCTCAGGTGGGTGCAATTCGCCATGATGTGAAAACACTCCCCGAGTGCCGTCACATTTAAGCTTTCTCCGCCAAATGAAGCGCCTTCTGTCCGGGGTTACCATCTACATCATGCTTTCCATGTCAGCCATTTCGGTCCTTGCCAACTTCGTTGGCCGGTCGGCAACCATTGCCTCGGTTGTGACAAGCAAGCCAGCCACAGAGGCTGCGTATTGAAGGGCAATGCGCACGACCTTCGTGGGATCAATGACGCCCGCCTTCAGCATGTCGCCATATTGGTCCAATTGCGCGTCGTAGCCGAACGTCTTGCTGGCGTTCTCGGCGATCTTTCCGGCAACGACCGATCCATCGACACCGGCATTCTCGGCGATTTGCCGCAGCGGTGCCTGGAGGGCCTTGCGAATGATCGCGATGCCCGCCGTCTGGTCTGCATTGTCGCCCGTGAGACCCGCAAGAACCTTTCCAGCGTGGACCAGCGCGACGCCGCCTCCGGGTACAACACCTTCCTGGACAGCCGCACGGGTTGCGTTCAGGGAGTCATCGACGCGATCCTTGCGCTCTTTCACTTCGATTTCGGTCGCCCCGCCGACCTTAATCACTGCCACTCCGCCTGAGAGTTTCGCAAGACGTTCCTGCAGCTTTTCCTTGTCGTAATCCGACGTGGTATCTTCGATCTGCGCGCGGATTTGAGACACGCGCGCGGCGATGGCCGCTTTGTCGCCCGCCCCGTCGATCACGGTCGTTGCGTCCTTCGTGATGGTGATCTTCTTGGCGACACCCAGCATCTCCAGAGTGACGTTCTCGAGCTTGATACCGAGTTCTTCAGAAATCACCTGACCGCCCGTCAGGATGGCGAGGTCTTCCAGCATCGCCTTACGACGATCCCCGAAGCCAGGTGCCTTGACGCCCGCGACCTTCAAGCCGCCGCGGAGCTTGTTCACCACGAGCATGGCGAGCGCTTCGCCATCGATATCTTCGGCGACAACTAAGAGCTGCTTGTCCGCTTGCATAACCGCTTCGAGCAGAGGCACCATCGGTGCCAGCGAGGTTAGCTTTTTCTCGTGAAGCAGGATCACACAGTCTTCGAGACTCGCGGTCATTTTTTCGGCCTCGGTCACGAAATACGGGCTGAGATAGCCACGGTCGAACTGCATGCCCTCGACGACTTCGGTTTCGGTCTCGAGCCCTTTGTTTTCCTCGACGGTGATGACGCCCTCGTTGCCGACCTTGGCCATCGCATCGGCGATCTGCTGGCCAATCGCGGTCTCGCCATTGGCCGATATCGTGCCGACCTTGGCGATTTCATCGGTGTCGCCCACCGGGCGCGACATCGCCTTGACTTCGGCCACAACGGCATCCACGGCCTTGTCGATGCCGCGTTTGAGGTCCATCGGGTTCATGCCTGCCGCGACCGACTTCATGCCTTCCCTGATGATGGCCTGAGCGAGTACCGTAGCGGTCGTGGTGCCGTCACCGGCTTCGTCGTTGGTGCGCGATGCGACATCCTTGACCATCTGTGCGCCCATGTTCTCGAACGCGTCGGAGAGTTCGATCTCCTTGGCGACGGTCACACCGTCCTTGGTGATGCGCGGCGCGCCCCAGGATTTGTCTAGGACAACGTTGCGGCCCTTGGGGCCCAGCGTGACCTTGACGGCGTTGGCGAGTGTATTGATGCCCTTAAGCATGCGGTCACGGGAGTCCGTGCCAAATTTGACGTCTTTTGCAGACATGTCGGTATTCCTAAAAAAATGAGGGGAGGACAGAGGGTGTCAAGCGATGATGCCGAGGATGTCGCTCTCCTTCATGATCATGAGGTCTTCGCCGTCGATCTTGATCTCACTGCCGGACCATTTGCCGAACAGGATCCTGTCTCCGGTTTTAACGTCCATGGCGATCCGATCACCGTCGTCGTCCCGCGCGCCTGCGCCCACGGCCACGATTTCGCCCTCTGCGGGCTTTTCCTTGGCGCTATCGGGGATGATCAGGCCACCTTTCGTCTTTTCGTCGCCTTCGATGCGACGGACCAGAACGCGGTCGTGTAGAGGCGTAAACATTTGGAATTGCTCCTTCTGGAGTGTTCCGATGGGTATGGCCAAAATTCGGGTGCAATGGCGCTTGCCACGGTTCAGTGCCATTGCCGGAGCACGCGAAACTTGCGCGTGCTCCATTCAGTCTTGCGACGAACCTCGTTGCGGTAGGTTGATCACCGCAGCGGCAAGCCGGATTTACTTCAGCTTCTTTCCGCCAATCTCCAGTGCAGGCTTGCCTGCGAGAGAATTGGCTGTGGCGGAGACCTTTGGCTTCTCCTGCTTCGGTTTCTTGGCTTCCTTGTTGCCGCGTTTGCCGCCTTTACCCTTGGTCATTGTCGTTCCTTTCAGAGTTGGTTGGTTTCATGCCGAAACAATCGACACGTTAAATTTCGAGAACCTTGGCCATGAGGGCCGAAGGCACTAGCTGGCGCCGCTAACAAAATCGCGCATCTGAGACATCTCGCCTTCGGCCATTGAAAGCCGGTGGCGGGTCACATCGATGATGCTGATCAGGGCAACAGGCGACCCGGCATCCGTGATCGGAATGTGGCGCACATTGTTCTGGGTCATCAGCAGCTCAAGGCGCTGGACGGGATCCTTCACGTCGCAGGCGATGACCTCCTTTGTCATCACGTCCAGCACGAGAATTTCGTCGGAGACCTGCTTGTGATCGTCGAGGTACTTGACGATATCGCTGCTCGACAGAATGCCATCGATCGTCTGGTTGTCATGTGTCACCAGGAGGGCCGAGGTGTCGTCGGCGGCCAGCATGGTGATGGCCTGCGCGATCGGTGCGGTTGGCGCAATTGTCCGCAGGCTGACCTTTGGGTCCTTTAGGAGCTTCTTGATTGTCAAGGTGTGATCCTGACGAGGCGCAATAGGCCCCGAGTTGGAAGCGGGTGGGGCGACAATCGCCCCACTCCAAATAGTTCACTGAACGTTGTGGCCTGCCCAGTGGTCGTAGAACTCGAAAAGAGCGCTCAGCACGAACACAGAACCAATTACTTGAGCGTTCCAAACAGTCACGGAGCTTTCGTTGAGACCAAGCGCCAGCGGCGCTGCGATCAACGACGAACCCAATGTCAGACCGGCGACCGCTTGCATCAGGTCTTGCCGCGGGTGGTTCAAACACGCCACCCAAAGTGCGGCCAGACCGCCAAGCATCAGAACCGCTGTCTCACCAATCCGCGCGTCCATCAGCGATGCTTGACCGCCGAGCAGCAGGAAGGGAGAGACGACCAGCCAGAGGCCCAGAGATGCGTAGACCCATCTGAACTTGTCATGCTTGTGCATTGCACAACCTCCAAGGCCAGGCATTACACGTCCGTTTCGATATCCGGGATCAGCTCGGTTTCGACCGCGATCATCATTTCTTCATCGTCCACCAGGCCATCGGCATTGGCGTCGATTTCGAGAAACAGATCTTCGGTGAGATCGGGAAAGACCGTTTGAAGCTCAACGAGGGATGCTTTTCCGTCCCCGTCAGTATCGATCTGCGCACTCATGGCATGAGCCGAGAAGGCTACGAAGGTCGCGAGAAGAGCACCAATGGCGACTCTACTCATTTTTCTCTCCATCAGAGATGTGGCGATCCAAAGTGTTTCGCCTATAGCAGAAATGGACACGTTCAATGCCAAAAACAAGAGCGAGTAGGAAATATAGAAAGTAGTGAATTCAGATCACTGAAGCGAAAAATATTTGGAGGACCGTGTCCGCCGATGCGATGCCCATTCACGGCCAGAGCACATAAAGATACCCCAAATATCCCGAGAAAAGCGCCGCGCCCTCCCATCGCGCGATCCTCAGACCGGTCCATGCGAAGATTACGATCACGACAGAGACGCCGACCATGACAAGGTTGTCGAAACTTGCAATTTCAGCGGGAACTTCGCCTGGCGCGATCACCGCCGTTGCGCCGCCGATGAACAAGATGTTGTAGATGTTCGAGCCCACGACGTTGCCGAACGCTACATCGGCTTGCTTACGAATTGCTGCGAAAACGGATGTTATGAGTTCTGGCAAGGATGTACCGACAGCGACGATGGTCAAGCCGGTCACGGTCTCCGATATCCCGTATGACCGCGCCAGGGCGACTGCCCCGTCGACAAGGAAGGTTCCGCCCAAAACGACAAGCGCAAGACCACCCACGGTTATCAGTAGCGGTGTCATGATCGAGCCGGATGGTTCCATCGGCGGTACGGTACCGGGATCCACCGACTGAAGTGCCACGCTCTTTTCGTAGATTGCCCCGTGGTCGAGCTTGGTGTTTGCCAGACTTTCCTGCCGAAAGGCGATGTAGACATATGTGACAAGCGCAAGAACGAAAACCACACCCAACCAGCGTTCCATGGGCATCGTGGCTGCAACTGTCGCAAACAGCACCGCAACCGCAACCATCACCGCTCCGTCCCGTCGCAAGGCGGTGGAGGCTATGGCCATCGGGTACAGGATTGCAGAAACGCCGAGGATCAACAGAATATTGGCGATGTTCGAGCCGACAATGTTGCCATAGGCAATTCCGGGCGCGCCGATGAGCGCAGCTTGAACCGAGGTCACGAGTTCCGGGGTTGAAGTGCCGAACCCAACGAGTGTGAGCCCGATAACAAGGGGAGAGACGCCAAACCGGCTGGCAACCTGGACAGCGCCGCGCACGAGCAGATCGCCACCCACGACCAAAAGGACAAAACCACCGACCAGCGGCAACCATATATCGAACACTTAGTTTCCTTGTCTTGATGAATTTCGAATGCCTGACGCGGGCTACTATTCCGCGTTCATTTGATTACTCTAGTAGGTCCCGGGGTCACGGGCCATTGAAACGATAGGCTCCAAAATAGCGACACAACTGAGACAAATACCCCCGGCGAATTTCGTCCGCCGGGGTATTGTTTTTAAGCTTTTGAAGCTTATTCAGTCACGGGCGCGGTCTGTTCGATCGCAGGGATCACCTCATCGGTGGCCCCGCCGCCGAACCAATCATACCCGTAGCCCAGAGCGGCAATCACGACGATCGCGGCCACTGCGGCTCCGCCCCAGACCCACCAGTTGGTCATCTTGGGCGCATGCATGTTCACAGCCATCTCTTCAATCCTTTGATTGAGTGCGAAAAACCTGACCGAGAAGGGTTACTCGGCCGGCTCCTCGATCATCCCGGATTCGAGTGCGGCCGCGAGTTCCGCTTCGTCCACCAAAGTGTCACCGCTGGTGTCGACTGCGCCGAAGGCTTCTTCGGTCAGCTCGGGATACATCACCGCCATTTCGGTGAAGGAAATCAGGCTGTCGCCATCGGTATCGACGTCCGAAACCGTGAGGGCGAAGGCCGGAGCCGCGATCAGAGCGGCCATCATAGTACCAACTGCTGCACGACGCATGTTCGTTTTCTCCAGAAAACTTCGAAGGACCAGTTCCCTCGAATACACTTGAAATCAGCACTCCCGGATCAGTATTCAAGTCCGCCACGGGGCGGCTGGTGAATTATCCCGCCCTTGGCGCGATCGTTAGGCTAAAGTCCGCTCAACCATTGTTTTGCAGGGGTTTGTCGCAGGGATGATCAACATGTGCTTTCAAGCCGGACTTGCATTTTAGGTGCAGTTTGGCGGACATGTTCACAAGTCCATCGGAATGTCCGGTATTGAGAAATCTGCCGCACGGCAGCGATAGGGATGCCGCTGAAGAAATGACATGCTGCGTCAGCAACAGCCGCGGGCGCAAAAGGCGGGAAAGTCCCGCATCCTACCAGTTCGCGCACGGCGCAGCGAAGGTCCGGTCTACAACTTCTCCGCCACTCCATGGCTCTAAGGCTAGCCAGCGAACACCTGTCTCGCTGACGCCAGTCGCATCGAATCCCGGCCGCCGAACGCGACAAGAGCGAGATAAATCTGCCCGGCGTCTGCATCCGGTTTGAATACGATGGTCAGTCGCTGACCGGCGCCGCCATGGCGCACGAGCCATCCATCCAGTTTTCCGTTCAGCCGGACGCCTGAATTTGGATTTGAGGCAATCGCTTCTAAGAGCGCGTCTACTTCATCCAGGCGACGGCTCGCGGCTGCAACGTCACTATCGGTCACCTCAACAATATGATCAACGATACCGATAAGGTCCCGTTCGAAGAACGGATGCCTGATAAATCGCATCAGGTCTTTTTGGCCATCGCGGCAAGATGGGCCCGTGCGCTGGCCGTGACGTCGGACGCTTCGCCGACGGGTTCCCATTGGTCGAGTGGCAGAGACAGGCGGCGTTCCAATTCAGCCTCAAACAAAGACCGTTCACGATCCCGCTCTGCCTTGGCCTTCGCCAACTCACCCGAGACCGCCGCGCTCATATTTGGGTACTCGCCAGCTTCGACCAGTTCCTTGGCAAATGTGTAGGCCGTGTCGGTGAAACTGACGGATTGCTTTTGAACGCTCATTGCGGACTCCTTGGTGCTCCAATAGACTACCGAATTTTGCCGCTTCTGGCAAGCAGGTCAGGCCGACCGAGCGAAATGCGTCAACAGCCTGTCGGCCTCCCCAGCTCGGTACGCCAAGTCGCAGGTGAGAACGGCCCTTCGGTCCGTCGCGCATTCGGCCATGCGGCCTCACCGCGGCGTCGCACCCAGGCCCCCGGTTTGCCCGCCTCGCGAGCACGTCCCTCCCCGGCCGCTCCGCCGGATTGCGCTCTGGTCTGTTTTGCTTGAGCGCAAAACGATCCCGCCGCTCCATCCGTCTCCCGCGTCCGGTCGGGCCGTTTGCCTGCTCGGGTCGGGCAAACCTACCAGCAAAACACACACACATGAGCGCGGAAGCATATCCTCCGGATGGCCCCCAAATCAGCCCGCGTCAAGGATCGCAAAACTTTTCGGCGAGGGCGGGGCCTGTGGCGGGGGGCGGCCCCGTGCGTGAGCGCGCGCATGTGCCGGGTGTTGCGCCCGGAAAACTTTTGCGCCCGGCAAGCCGGCGGCTGCGCCGTCCCTGACCCGGGCAGATTCGGAAACCAGGCATTCGGCCATGCCCCCACACTCACGTGGTGGCCTTGGAACTGAACACTGGAGACCAGACATGGCTTACGACACCGCAAACACCTACGAGACCATCGAGCTTTTCGGACTGACCGAAAAGGACACGCAGCTGCCGATCCCGGAGGATCACGTTCTGACCGACCACATCATCCGCGAGAGCTTCGAGGCTTTGCTCGGCCAACTGCGCGGGACCGGGCTTGAAGCAGAAATCGAACCGCTGGCCCATGGGCTCGCGACGATCCTGCAGCGCCGCAAGGTGGCACTTGGCAAGGAGGTCGACCGCACCGCCGACAAGATCGGCGCGCTGGCAAAATCCCACGACGGATCGGAAATCGCCGAGACCGCGCTCGAAGAGGCGCAGGCGCGCTTTCTGCAGCTGCGCGAGATTGTCGCCGCCATCGAGGTGATGAGCGAGGCGGCGGCGGAATGCTACGAGATCGAGACGGGCCACGCCTTCATCCCGGCAGCCGGGTCGCGCGCAAGCGTCCGGGCGCAAGAGACCGGCGCGGTTTTCGAGGCGCGGCAACTGCTGGAGCAGCACGACCGTGAAACCGCCGAGAAGTCGAAAGTCGAGGGGGTGCCCCTGATCGTCTCAGGAGCCACCGACTGGACCGATGTCGATGTGATCTTCAACACGCTCGACAAGGTTCGCGAACGGATCAAGCAGAACCGCAACCAGGAGATCTTCCTCTGCCACAAGGGTGGCAAGCACGGGGCGGAGATGATCGCGGCCCGGTGGGCGCGCGCCCGCGGGGTCGCGCAGGCGCGCTTCGATCCGCGCTGGTCCGCACACGGAAGGGCGGCACCGTTCAAGTGCAACGACGAAATGCTGGACGACAAGTTCGCGGCGACGGGGGTTGTTCTCTTCGGCGGCAATGGGGTCGCGCTGAACCTCGGGCAGAAGGCGGAAGCGAAAGGCCTGACGGTCATGCGGGTTGCGGACCCGGCTAAGAAGACTGCGCAGGATTGAAGAGAGGGGGTCGCGCTTGGCGCGGCCCTTTCGTCATGTCTCATGGCGCGTGCGGTCGGTCACGCGAGATCGACAGGCTGCGGCGTCCAGCTCCGTTATCCCTCTACCCGGTCCGTCAGAGTGCGGCCCATCCGCATCGCTATGGGCTCGGGATGGTGCGCACCTCACGCACATCGTCAGCGGGGCAAGACGCGAGGGGTCGAGACGTCGCACTTGAGGCTGAAGACTTGCGCGTCCCTCGGGTGGTGTTGCGGAACATCGCATCCACGCGGGCGGGCTCCGTCAGCACCCCGGCCAGGCTCGGCGGGACGCGGACGCGGATGGTGGCGGCTGCGTGATGGCAAGGGTCATCCGGGTCTCTCCTTTTTGCTATGCATGTGGATCGCACAGGGTCGGCCCGTTCGTGCCCTCAGCTTAAGCTTCGGCAAGCACAAATACGGCTTCCACGGCGGAGCCGCGGACCCTCCGCATTTGCGCTTGCGACCGGGCCTTTTGCCCCCGTGCCGGGTGATCCCCATCGCAACAAGGAGTAACCCAAATGACCAACCACTACGTCGCCACCGTCCCCGTCAAGTTCACCGACACCGATGGCCAGGAGCGCACCCGTTTTCAGCGCGTGGGTGCGATGTTCCGCAACACCCGCAATGGGGATGGCTCGGAGTTCTTCAGCCTCAAGCTCGACTTCCCGGTCGCGGTCTCGGAGCTGGTGATGTTCCCGCCGAGCGCGAAGGATCCCCAGGACTGAATCCTCTCAAGAGGATGGGCCGCCCCAGGACGATCTTGGGGTGGCCCGATCCCTGTTCCAGGGATGCCGTCACCGGCGCGTGTGAACGCCCACAGCGACTTCCTCTTGGTGTCGGTATCCTCGCGCTCAAAGGACGATCGCCGCCCGGAATGATCAGGCCGCGACAGACCGGCCAGTCAGCCTCAAGGGGGCCATCCACAAAAACCTATCGGCCAGGGCCTCCCGGTTTTTGCGGCAGAGATTTGGGGGCCCAAATCTGGCCCTCCTTGACCCTGCCTGTCCGCCCTGTCGGTGGGGTTTGCGCCCGCCCGCGGTTCCGTCCGAACACATGGGTGTTCGGCCAGAGCCTCGGGCGGGGCTGGTGGACGGGACCCCTAGGACAAGTGTCGCCCGGTGGTGAGGGCGGCAGAGCCGCGTCCCTGCGGGCCGCGGCGTGAAGCGGACACCAAGGCTGCCTGAGCCTGAATGCGACGTAAGTATATAATTGACAGATAGGTATATTATCGTAAGGTAGGGGCAGCCTTGGTGGAAGGTGGCAGGAAATAGGGGGTCTTTCTTCGCATGTCTCGCTCAAAACGTCTCACCGATGCAAACCGCATGGAGATCGTTCGCGAAGCTGCGGAAGGCGTTTCCACTTCAGTGCTGGCGGAACGGTTTGGCGTGTCGGTGCGGGCGATCCAGTACACGCTCAAAGCTGATGCCGAGCGCCAGACGGATGCCGCAATTCCGGTCTCAGCGATCAGTGTGAAGGTCACGGCTGCGGAGCTTGCGGCGCTCGACGCGGTGCTGGCCGAGGCCGGGATCGAGAGCCGGGCCGAGGGGCTGCGGCGGCTCATTCAGGCGGCAGGCGGGGTGTTCGTTCCGGACGCGCAGATGGCGGCAGAGATGGCGCGCTACCGCGCTTCACTGCACGAGGTCGGCAATGGGGTCGCGCAGATCGCCAAGCAGATGACGCGGGCCAACCGGATGGGGCAGGGGGCCGCGGGGGCACGCGTGCCGAGTTCACCGAATTGCGCCTCGCGCAGATGCGCGGGCTGGCGCGGTTCATTCTGGATTCCGCTGACGAGATCGATCTGCTTCTGCGCCGCCGTCGAGACGCGATGCAGCTGCAGGCCACGGCCGCGCTAAGGGAGTTTGCCCATGCGGCTGAATGATGCTGTCCATGCCGTCACGGGCGAGGTCTTTCGGGATGGCTGGAGCCGCGTCCGGGGCTCGATGCAGGGGCTGCACGTGGCCAAGCAGAGCCAGCTTGTGCGCGCGGCTGCGGGGCATCGGCCAGCGGTCTTCAAGGCGATCCGGGGCGGGGGCACGCATACCAAATCGCAACTCGCAAACCAGCTCGATTACCTCACCACGAAGTCGACCCATATCGTCGACTCGAGCGGGTTTCTGGATGGCAAGGCGAAACTTGAGGCGGGCGACATCAAGGATCTGACCGAACGCTTTGCCAAGCGGTGGGATGCGGGCTTCAAGCCGAAGCTGGGCCAGACGACCCATATGCTCATGTCCTTCCCCATCGGCACGCGGGGAGAGGATGTGCGCGACATTGCGACGGATGTGGCCGAGCGGTTCTTCCAGACTGATGAGGGGCATTTCGACTACATCATCGCGGTGCATGAGGACCGCGATCACCCCCATGCGCATTTGGTGCTGAACCGCCGCTCGCAGGAAGGCGAGTTCTTTTTCCTCGGGCGCAACCATCGCTTCAACTATGACGATTTCCGCCTCGCCATGGTCGAGGAGGCGGAGAAGTACGGTGTGCGCCTGGAGGCCACGCGCCGGGTGGATCGCGGGGTTGTGCATTACCCAGCCCGCACCAGCGAGGTCTATGCCGCGAAAGAAGAGGGTCGCGCGCCCCGCGAGCGCGAACGTGTTGGGCAGGACCTGACGCGGACGCTGGCGGAGATCGCCAACACCAGAACTGTCTACCACTCGCTTGCCGCGGAAGCTTCGCGCGAGGCCCGCGAGGATATTGCCGCAGCCCTCTTCCGCGCGGGCGAGGTGCTGGCGCGGGGCGGGCAGGTGGATCGAACAGGAGATGTGTATATGGCCGAGGATCAAAGTTTCGAGGAACTGAGAAGCCTCTATGCGGAAAAGCTCGCGCGGGTGCAGGGCATGATCGCCGAGAAGGCGGACGCGGAACGCCCCCTGCTGGAAAAACGCCTCATCGAGATCCAGACGCGGGTCCAGCACATGCAGCCTCTCGGATTGCGATCATCCACGCTGTCAGACGCCCCTCGGAGGGTGGGATCTATTCCGAGGCGAACATCGACACCAGTCAGCTGGACCGTCTGGCCGAGACGGACTTGCGGTCGCGCATAGACACTGCCCTGCGCGGCACCGGGATCAGCACAGCGGAAGTGGTCGCCCGGATCGAGACCGGGGCCTCGAATGCCGCGCTTGAACATCAATGGATCGCCGATGATCTCTCCAAGGTGGCCGAGGCGCGGGACCTGAACCTCGAGCGTCGCGCTGATCTGGAACAGGCGCGCGACATTCTCAACGATGTCCATGTCGAGCTTGGCACGCTGCTGGAACGGGATAACGTGCTGCGCCGGGACGGTGTCGTGGAGGAGGACGCGGTCAGCGAGCGGTTCCACTATCACGAGGACGCGGTGCGGGAGATGGAAGGGACAATCCGTCATGAGATGCGCGCCGAGGGTTTGACAACGCAGGAGATCGAGGACCGGGACTGGGAGGTGGCCTCAAAGGCGGAGCGCCGGATCGAAACAGAGCAGCGCGCGTATCTCGAGGTACATCCGGAGCTGCTCGCACGTCCTGGCGATGTGATCGACCGGTCCGAGCCCTACAGGGAGACCATCACCGACGCGGCCCGCGCCAGCGAGATCACCCGCGAGGTCGACCGGATCATGGAGGCACGCGACCTCCGCACGCCTGTTGCAGATGCGGTCGCGGATGACGTCTCGGAGCGCTATCCGGACATGCCGTCCCACCTCGCCCGCGGGCTCGGCGCGACCTATGCGGCCGTTGTGGAGATACGCGACACGGAGGCCATCAATCAGGTCCGCCGCGAAAACGAGATGCGCGACGGGATTGGGGTTGGCACGCGCGAGGAGACCCTCGCGACAGGGGATGAAACTGCACCGCAGTTTGACCGGTCCGACCGCCTCGCAGGCGAGATTGCGCGCGTCCTGGACCATGAGCGGGCGGGAGAGTTGTCCGCGCCCTTCGAGACCGAGGCGGAGCGGGACGCCTTCCGCGAGGAGATCGCGCGGGTGCTGGATGACCGCCAATTGGGCCGCCTCACATCCGGCGATGCCGATGCGCTGGACAAGGTACTCGAGGACCGCCTCGACCGGCTTTATGTCGCCAAGGTCTACCTGCAATCGGATGCAGCAACGGCCAACACGGAGGCCTTGCGCCAGGTGGTCGATGATCTTGCCGACACCGAATACGAAAAACACCGCACCACAGACGTGGATGGCGAGACCGAGCGGGGTCAGGTCCATTGAGCGCCTCCATGGGAAAAGCGCGGATCGCAACGGGCGTCCTGCTTGTGACGCTGGTGACCGGGGCCATGGGCTATACCATCGCCTCGGCGGTGCTGACCTACCAGGATCTCGGCTTCGGGGCCGAGATCGACTTTGCCTATATCGCGCAGAACTATCTGGCGATCCTGGACCGCCGCCCGGAGGATGCGCAACTTATTCACTTGATCATCGGCAGCTTCGCCGCCGCCGGGCTGATGCTGAGCCTCGCCCTCTCGGGGTCCGCCCTGACACGGTTTGGCCAGACCCATTGGCAGACCGCGCGCGAGATGAAGGCCAATGGCTTCTTCGGGGCGCCGGGCACCGGGTTCATCCTCGGCAAACTTGGCTCTCCAAAGTCCCGCGCGAAATACATCTGCTCGAAGGTCTTCCCACACGCGCTGATCGTGGCCCCCACGGGCCGCGGCAAGACCACGGGCTTTGTCATTCCGAACCTGCTGACCTGGCAAGGCTCCGCCGTGACGCTCGATGTGAAGGGCGAGTGTTTCGAGGCCACGGCCCGGCACCGCGCAGCCCAAGGCGACAAGGTCTATCGCTTTGCCCCCACCGATTGGGAGGGCAAGCGCACGCATCGCTACAACCCGCTCCTGCGTATCTTCGAACTGAAAGACCCCGCGCGCCAGCAGATGGAATTGCAGCTCCTGGCGACGCTCTTCCTGCAGAGTGACAACGACCGGGTGCAGGGCCTGCTCAAAGGCGGGATCGATCTCTTCGTGGCGGCAGGCCTGTTGGCCTTCCAGCGCAAGCGCCCGACCTTGGGCGAGATCTATCGCATCGCCGCCTCGGGCGGAAACAAGCAGAAGGAGTATTTCGCGCGGGGCCATGAGGTCGACAACAGGGCGGCCAAGCTGATTTTCACAAGGCTCGCTTCGACCAACAACGATACGCTGACCTCATACGTCTCGCTCCTGATGACCTCGGGGCTGGACCAGTGGCAGAACCCGGCGATTGATGAGGCGACTGCGGTCTCGGATTTTGATTTCCGGACGATCCGCAAGAAGCCCTTTTCGGTCTATCTTGTCGTCCAGCCGCTGATGGTGAAGCCGCTGGCACCGCTGATCCGGCTCTTCTTCTCCGATCTCCTCTCCGCCATGCAGGAAAAGGACCCAGGGCCGGATGAGCCCTGGCCCGTGATGATCATGCTCGACGAGTTCAATCGCTTGGGCAAGATGCCCATCGTGGTCGAGAGCATCGAGACCCTGCGGACCTATCGCGGTCACCTGGCCGTGGTCACCCAAACTATCCCCGCCCTCGATGAAATCTACGGCGAGAACACCCGCCGTGCGCTGCAGGGCAATGCGGGCGTGAAACTCTATCTCACGCCCTCGGATGAAAAAACCGTCGAAGAGCTGAGCAAGGCGGTTGGCAAGACCACGAAGACCGTCATCACGCGCTCTCAGTCCATCGGCAAGAACCCCTTCGAGGGCCGCAGCCAATCCACACGGACCGAAGAAAGCTCTTTGTTGCCAGAAGATGAAGCGCGCCGCCTGCCGCTCGATGAAATTGTCATGGTGATCGATGCCCAGATGCCGGTCCGGGCGAAGCGGATCCAATATTTTGACGACCGGCTGTTCAAGGCGATCCACGCGGCGCAATCAGGCGAATTGCCGTTTCCGGAGCCGGGGGAGGGGGGCGCAAGGAAACCTCCCGTTGAGTATGCGCGCCATGCCGATGACACCGCCGCCGGACGGGTCAGGCGGATCCGAAGCCGATGTGGTGGCCGCACGCCAGGCTGCTGATGGCCAATCGTCAGAGCAAACCGATGTCGGCCCAAAGAAGACTGCGCCCGTCGTTCAAGCCGCTATCGCCGAGGAACAGCGTCAGGTTGTGATGGATTTTGGGGGCCAGGTTGCGGATGCCGAGACAGTGGGCGAAGGCGATGAGGTGCAGCTACGCTCCGCCGTCGATGGCTTGGACGACATGGAAGCGATGTTGCGGGAGGATGATGGTCAAAAGCTGGTTGCTCGTTAGGGTGGCGAGGGTGGTATGTCGGTCGAGCGGGCGGGAAGTGTGAATTCGCCGCGCCGCAGCGAGGACGTGAAGAAACCGAGAAAACGGACCTTCGATACCGAGAGTTCTGGTTAATCTTGTTTTGAGACAGATCTTCAAGGACGGTGTCGTTCGCTGCGAGTGCACGAGCTAAACGTTTGTACAATGAGCCGTGAATCACCTGAGCGGCACGCAAGTAAACAGTAAGCGGTGCTTTGGCCCCACCTACCTGACAAAGTTCCAGGGTAGCAGCTGGTCGATGTCTTTCTGTTTATGGCCGTTGACGATGGCCGTGAGGGCGCCGGTCAGATAGCCGTTTGGCTCGATCTTGTTCAATTTGCAGGTTTCAATGAGGGACGCGAGCATTGCCCAGTTTTGCGCGCCAGCCTCGTGACCTGCGAAGAGCGCGTTTTTTCTTTGCAGGGCGATGGGACGGATTGTGCGCTCGACGGGATTGCTGTCCATCTCGATGCGGCCATCGCCGAGGAACAAGATCAACCCGTCCCAATATTTGGCGATGTATTTGAGGGCTTCGCCTGTTGGGGATTTGGTGGATACCTGTGATCTGGCTTGATCCAGCCAGGTTCTGAACGCCTTGATCTTCGGTTCGGATTTCTGCTGACGGATGGCCATGCGTTCGTCGGCTGATGCTCCACGTGCCTGCGTCTCGATCCGGTAGAGAGCTGCGATCTGCTTAAGCCCTTCCTCTGCGATAGGGGCCGCATTGTTGTGGGTCAGCTCATAAAGCTTGCGACGCGCGTGCGCCCAACAATAGGCCAGTTGGATCGGTTGATTGTCGCGCAGGTCAAGCGCGCGGTTGTATCCGGCATAGCCGTCCACCTGCAGGATGCCTTCAAATCCCTGCAATATCTCGACCGCATGTTTGCCAGATCGCCCCGGCGCGTAGGTGAAGGCCACACCCGGTGGCTCTGGTCCGTTCCAACTGCGGTCATCGCGGGCGAGCGCCCAGAAGTAACCCTTCTTTGCCTTCCCACGCCCTGGATCAAGGACTGGTGCGGGCGTCTCGTCCATGAACAGCTTTGATGATCGTTTGAGGTGACCGAGCAGCGCGTCATGAACAGGCTTCAGTTCATGGGCGGCTTTACCCACCCAAAACGCCAAGGTGGAGCGGTCAATATCAACGCCCTGCCGCGCATAGATTTGAGCCTGGCGATAAAGCGGAATGTGGTCGGCATATTTGGAAACGATCACGCTGGCTACGGTCGCTTCTGTCGGCATGCCGCCTTCGATCAGCCGTGGTTTGGTGGGTGCTTGCAGCACCCCGGCCTCACATGATCGACAGGCATACTTAGGGCGACGTGTGACGATGACCCGGAACTGGGCAGGCACGATATCCAGCCGTTCGCTGACATCTTCACCGATGATGTGTCGCGCGGAACCGCACCCACAGGTTACATCGTCAGGGGCGATCACCTCTTCGATACGCGGCAGATGTTTGGGCAAGACGCCGCGGCCCGCGCGAGGCGTTGGTGTGCCAGTTGTCTTCGGTGGGTCGACGGCTTCATCCTCTGCATGGACAATGGCCATGGCCGTCTCAATGTCTTCCAGCGCGAGGTGATATTGGTCAGGATGGCTCTTCTCGGACTTCGCGCCATAAAGGGCACGTCTGAAGTCAACCAGCAGCTTCTCAAGCCGGACGATCCGGTCTTCCTTGCGCTCGATGATCCCGTCTTGCTCCGATATCTTCGCCTGCGAGGCCAGGATAATGGCCTTGAGCGCATCGATATCGTCAGGAAGATCAGCGGCAGGAGTCATGCCTGTGATCTATCAAGATCAGGGGTGGTTCGCCCGTGCAAAACATCATCCGAGTCACTCTGCCGCAGCGGGTGGGCGGGTTTCCAGAGATGTCACACGACGCCAGTCGAGACCCGCAAACAGCGCTTCAAACTGCGCAGCGTCCAGCCGCAAAACGCCGTCCCTGATCGCAGGCCATTTGAACGCATTCTGCTCAAGCCGCTTGTAAGCCATCACCAGACCGGTCCCGTCCCACCAGATCATTTTGAGCCGGTCAGCGCGTTTGGCACGGAACACATAGACCGCCCCGTCAAAGGGCTTCTTTTGCAAATGGCTCTGCACCAATGCCGCCAGGCCGTCGTGGCCCTTGCGGAAGTCCACGGGCTTGGTCGCCACAAAGATCTGAACCCCGTACGACGGGTGGATCACAGCGCAGCCGCGATCTCGGCGACCCGCGCGGCGGAAGTGTTCGCTGCCAAACGGATCGTCACATCCCCTTCAACACATCGATCACGCCTGTCTCCGTCTCCGGCATGTCCGGCAAAGTGGCAGCGGGCTCATCAATGGCAACAGGGACAAACGTAACACCTTCCAGGTTCGGCAGAACCAACTTGCCTTCCCGCGCCATGCGACGCCATTCCGATAAGTGATTGGGTCGCATCCCATAGCGTCGCGCAACGGAGTTCACAGTTGAGCCTTCAACCAGCGTCTCGGCCACTATCCGCGCCTTCACATCCTCCGGCCAACGAGGACATCTACGACCACCTTTGCCCTTATCCGTGAGAAACTCAATCGTACCATCCATGGAGAAACTCCCTCAAATCCATGAGGAACGGACTCGCAGATCAGGCAGCCGTCAGGAAGGTGGGGGCAAAGCACCGCTTACAGTAAACAACAATTAAGCAGAACTACACCGACCGCTTCAGTTGTATGCGCCACGCTATTTTCACCATTTTAGCTTGAACCTAAAGATAGGCAGGCACAAGATGTCGTATTGATGGGCGCAATAGGTTCGAGGGATAGTGGCATGAAGCTCAAGACAGTTCGGATAGATCATTTCAAGCACGTACTGGATTCGACTGAGGTTGCCATCCAGCCGGACATCACCTGCCTTGTCGGCAAGAACGAAAGTGGCAAGAGCGCCTTTCTAGAAGCGCTACGACGGCTCAAGCCTGCTCACGGCGCGGCAAGTTTTTCCTCACCGACACATTACCCCGCCTGGCTAGAGAAGAGGCATCGCCGGGAGGCGAAGGCGAAGGGACGCGACCTTGACGAAAAGTCCCCCATCAATGCGACCTTCACCATAGAGCCGGAGGACGTTGCGGCAGTCGAAGCTCGGTTTGGCGAAGATGTATTGCTGTCAGATACGTTTACGATCAGTCGGAAATACACCAATCAATACGCAGGTGTGTTTGAGGTCGATGAGACCAAAGCCGTTGCCAATCTGCTCGCAGATATTGAACTTCCCACGGTCCTAGAACCACTCAATTCGTGTGAGAAATTTAGTACCCTCCGCGCCAAAGTCTCAAGCCTCTCGCCAGATGGTAGCGAGGAGAGCGCAACCACCCTCGCATTGACGGAGGTCACGAAGGCCATCAACGAATTGCTGCCGGATGACACGACACTTTGGCAGTCAGTTTGGCGTGTGTTGTTCGCTCGGGTGCCCCAATTCTTCTACTTCTCGGAATACAGTAGCCTCCCGAGCACCGTTCCAATCCGCGAACTGCTGGAAGCCGATGAAGACAAACTTGAGGACGATGAGCAAACGGCGCTTGCCTTGCTCCAATTGGCCGAGTTTGAGAAGGACCACCTTCTTGATGCCGACTATGAGACCCGGAAAAGGGAACTTCAGAATGTAGCGAATGAGTTGGGCGAACAGGTCCTAGACTATTGGACGACCAATCAACACCTCCGCGTGGAGATGGACCTTACGCTGACGAAGCAGCCCGCAAACAACGGGCAAACAACTGTCATTGATGAACTGCACATCAGAATGTGGGACGATCAACACAAACTTTCCCTGCGCTTTGATGAACGCTCCTCCGGGTTTCGCTGGTTCTTTTCCTTCCTGACTGCCTTCTCTCGTTATGAGTTTGATGATACCCCCATCATTATCCTCCTTGATGAACCCGGCTTGGGGCTCCATGCAACCGCTCAACGCGACTTCCTGCGCTTCATAGAGGAGCGGTTGTCGAAACGCTGTCAGGTGATCTACACGACGCACTCGCCCTTCATGATCCAGCCAGACCACCTTGAGCGGGCGCGGCTTGTTGAGGATAAGGGACGTGACCGTGGCTCTGTGACTACCTCAGACGTGTTGACCACCGACAGCGACACACTGTTCCCGCTACAGGCCGCGCTCGGATACGACATAGCCCAACACCTCTTCATCGCCAAGGATAACCTCGTGGTTGAGGGGCCGTCAGACTTCCTGTTCATGCAGACCATTTCGGAGCGGCTGATTGAGGACGGGCGCGAGGGGCTCGACAAGCGCTGGTCGATCATGCCTCTGGGAGGCGCTGACGTGATCCCTGCCTTTGTCGCGCTCTTGGGCAACCACCTTGATGTTACGGTCGTGGTGGATTCACGAAAAGAGGGCCACCAGAAGCTGACAGCCCTCGCCAAGGCTGGTTTCCTCGGGGAGAAGCGGATCATCACCATCGGTGAGGTTGCCGACCGGAAGATGGCCGACATTGAAGACCTGTTCGCCAAAGACGACTATGTAGCGCTCTACAACGCTGCGTTCGGCAAAAAGATGAAGGCAGTGGACCTCAAAGGTACTGACCCCATTGTGCGGCAGATCGCCCGCAATGAAGGCGTGGACCGATACGACCACAATGCCCCAGCGGAGGTTTTGCTGCGTGAACGCGCCAAGCGGGTTGCCACATTGTCGGACGAGACGTTGAATGCGTTCGAGGCGCTGTTCAAGCGTATCAACGAAACGTTGGCATAGACGGGCGTCGGAATTATGCACATAGAGACGTTGAGCCATGGCGACTTGTCTTGTGAGGTTGAACAAGACAATAGCTGCGCGCAACTCGCTGGGAAATTAAAATACCGCGCCTTCGACGTTGGACGAATTGCAGGGCGCTCGCGAGACGATTTGCGTGCTCAGTTTGCAGCAATATGCGACTTGATCGACAGTGGAGGCATGGTGCGTCATGGCATCGTAATGCTCGGTTACCACAATAATGCATTCAAAGGAGACGTGTTGCTGGTCGATGGCGAAATCATTGGCGAATGGGTGTCAGATGACGAAGAGTGGTGTCACTTCACTGCAAATGATGCTTCGGAAATCACCTGCAGCGCCCCGTCCCCATGGATGCTCCATGACGCAATTACTGCTTGGGTCGAAAGCTGTAGCAACTCAAAGCAGGTTTGATGTCCGTTTTCGAGCTGCTGCATTGCAGCATCAGGCTGGGCGGTGCAGGCCCGCAAAGGGCCGTCACCGTCTTCCTAGACGACCCAACCTTGAAAGCTGCGCAAGCATCCGAGCGCCAGTCCCGGTCCCGTCGCCGGGAGGAGCTGCCGTAGGCCCTCCCGCAGTATTGGGTCGGCTTGGCAACGCTTGCACACCAAAGAATTGTCGCGCGCGCAGAGCTGCATACTCCGCGCCAGTCGCACCTCCGATGGCGTACCGGTTGTAGACTTGTTGGCTGCCTGCGAGCCCTCGGGCAAAGGCATAGCTACCGCCGAAGCCGGCCGAGAGTGCCGGCATCATGATGTTTCCAGAAATTGCTCGAACCAGGAAGGGCGTTGCTATGATGAACCCCTTTGCCATCAGCACCATCATGAAGAACGGGATGAGCGCGCCGATGTTGGAGGCGCCTTCCGGGTCGCCCAGCTCGGCAAGTAGGGCGCGCGAGACACCCGTGATCGTTGCGAACACACCGGCAACGACAATCGGGTACATCGCAAAGGAAATCAGCGCCGAAAGCCAGCGCGCGAAATAATCCTTGGTCACTTCAAACAGTGTCAGGAAGATCATGACCGGCGCAATCCCGATCAGAAGAGCGATCATGAGCCGCGACGCGACCACGATGAACGCGGCTAAGCCGCCGAGGATCGAGAGTAACAAAACCCCAAGGGTGTCCAACAGGGCTCCGGCCATCCAATTCAGTTCAGAGCCCGCAGCATTCAAATACTCTCCGAGCGCCGCGATCAGGTCATCGAACTCCTCTGCAAAGGTGCCGGATGGGCCGGGTGATCCGCCGCCGACTGAGGCCACGAGCGATCCGGCAATGCTGTCGATCCCATTCAGGATCGCCGCAGCAAGGATGTTGAACTGCACCCAGTTGGTTGCAAATGCGCCTATCAGTCCGATCTTCACGGCGAGCCAAAAGGCCGTGCGCCCGTCCATGGCGCGGTATTGGTAGATCGCGTTGATGAAAACCAGAATGACAACCAGTGTGGTGCCGAGTACGAGCATCGTTCCGACTGTTGCGGCGACCGCGCCAAATTGCGTCTCGGCAGCGGTATTGAGATAGCCCTCAGCTGTTTCCACGAAGTAGGTGACGACGCTCATGGAACCCTACCAGTTTCCAGCAGCTTCGCAGATTGGCATGGCTTCGCGCCGAAGCTCATTTGCCTGCCGTCGGTATTCTGAGGTCGCTTCCACGATGTCCCAGTATTCAGATGCGGCGAAATGCTTGACGAAGATGCCTTCAGCTGAGTCCCAAGACGGATACCGCGTCGGACATTCACAGCTTTGGGCTTCAACGATGCGTTGCAGGCTCTGCGCACGATAGATTTGCTGAATCAGCAGCCGTTTGTGGGACTCGCGTACATCGATGTCTTGCATCCACTGTGGCTCTGGAGGCTGGTCGGGACAGACATCTGGCTGGTTATCGAGCGTTGGGATCAGGTTCCGTTCAGCGACGCCAGCGGTTGCGCCAAGAACAACCAGCAGGCCTGCCGTCGCAATGACCCGCATCATTCTGAAGCCACGTTCGTCGCCAAAGATTCACGCTTCAAGAACGTGATATAGCCGTAGTCACCGGCTTCAGCTGTAATGACTTCCCACCCCTCCGCGCCGCGCTCATTCAAGGCGCTTCGCATCGCGTCGTAGTCCTTTTGCTTCTTCACCTGGAAAAACAGGATGTCATATTCAAAGGTCTTCATTGGAAAGCTCCGATCTCGGTTGCGCCGGGGAGGTAGAATTCAGTGATGCCGCGTTTGCCGTCGTGGCGACCGGCCTGGATGATCACGTCGATGGAACTTTCGATGTACTGGATCATGTCGGCATAGGTCATCGGGATCTCGGTCTTGAGCGCCGCGATAGTCAGGCGCTGCACGGCGAGCTGCGGTGTTTCGGCGTGTAGCGTGGTCATGGACCCGCCATGGCCAGTGTTGATCGCCTCGAGGAAGGTCATGGCCTCCTTGCCGCGCACCTCGCCAAGGATGATCCGGTCAGGGCGCATGCGCAGCGTTGCGGTCAGAAGCACATCGGCGGTCTGAAACTCCGCATCGCGATTGGCGATGAGGGTCACGGCATTCGGCTGGGTCGGCAGAAGCTCGGCCGCTTCCTCGATGGTGACAATTCGTTCATTGGCAGGCACATGAGAGAGGATCTTGCGCGCGGCGACGGTCTTGCCGGTGGAAGTGCCACCCGAGACGATCATGTTAAGCTTGTTCTCGACGCAGAAGGCAAGCGCATCGTCGATCACGCCCGCAGCCACGACCTCGCGCAGTTCGCGGGTTTTCTCCAGGCGGAGTTCTTCGAGCTTGCGTTCCTTGCCATAGAGGAAATCAAGCGCGATCCCGTCGAGCGGCAGGCTTGAGAAAAACCGCAGGCTGATCGACATGGCAGAGAGCACGGCGGGTGGCGTGATGACCTGAGCCCGGATCGGGCGGCCCTTGTAGGTGATCGAGACCGAGACGATCGGGCGGTCCTTGCTCATTGTGGTGTTGGCGGAAGAGGCGATTTGGTTGCCGAGGTCCTTCACTTCGGTTGCCGTCAGCTCTTGGTCCAGCTTTCGCATGAAGTGATCGCCCTGGAATTCTCCCCAGCAGGTCCCGTCGGGATTGATGCAGATCTCGATGATATCGTCGCGGGCGGCGGCGTCGATCCGATCAAGCGAGGTCTGGAGATAGCTCAGCGACATGGGCTCAGAATATCTCCAGATCGCGATCGACCATCACGGTGACGCGGGCACCCTGGTCGACATAGATGACAGGACCGATGGAGAGATAGTCGCCGATGACGCTGTCCGTCGCATCTGCCAGATCATCGCCCACGTCTTCGAGAACTTCGGCGGCAGTCTCATCCTGGACCTCGGATGCGGCGGCACTTGGTGCGGCGGAAATCAGCGAGATCAGGGCGGCCGACCCGAAACGCTCGGCAAAACGCGTGTCTATGAGCCCCGTGACGCCAGAACGGCCCAGTTCATCGCCCCCGAAAGAGCTGATCTGGACGGTCTGGCCCGCGGGCAGGATGATCCGGTCCCAGGCGATCGTGACGCGGCGCTGCGCGATATCGACGCCAGCGCGGTAGCGCCCGACGAGACGGGATCCGCGGGGGATCAAGAGGCGCGCGCCATCGACGCTGTAGACATCCTCGGAGACCACGGCACGGGTCTGGCCGGGCAGCGAGCTGTCGAGGGCGGTTTCCATGACGGCCTGGATCATAGTGCCCTGGATGATGGTGTTGGAGGGATTGGCGATCACCTCGGCTTGCGTCACCGTCGAGGGCAGCGCACCGTTCAGCACGAAATCTGTCACCTCGCCAAAGGTGCGTTCGGTGAGAGCCGTTTCATTCGCACCAGAGGTGCCACCAAAAGCGATGGTGGGCGAGGTGATGCGGCGCTCCTGAAACGCACGTTCCTCAGCAGCGCGGCGTTCAAGTTCCGCGAGCCGTCGTGCTTCTTCCTCGCGGCGCAGCCGTTCTTCTTCCCGCGCGCGCAACTCGTCCTCCGAGGGACCAATTGGTGCGGGGAGGGGGCGGTTGGCCTCGAGCTGTGCAAGTTCGAGGTCCATGCGGAGTTGTTCCAGCTCGCGATCGCGCGCCGTGAGTTCATCGCGAAACTGCTGTTGCGCGGATTCTGAGGCCGCTTGCAGCGCCGCGATTTGCGCAGTCAGCGCATCGATGGCTTCGGCGGCAGCCGTGTCTTCCTCGACGACGGGTTCGGGCGCGTTGCGCAATTCTTCGATCTGGGCCTGAAGGGCTGCGAGTTGTGCGAGAAGCTCGGCGTTGGGTTCCACCGGCTCGGGTGCGACCAAAACCACTTCGGGCTCAGGCGGCGGCAGGGTTTCGATGGCGCCAAAGCCGTCGCCTTCGTTCTGGAACACGTCCGGCGTGGCCGTGGGCAGGGCTTGTTCTTCCTCGGGCTGAGACATGAGATAGAGCAATGCACCGCCCGCGCCGATCACGAGGACGACAACCAAAGCGAGCAGCGGTGAGCGCCGTGGGGCAGGGGGCGAACTTGCGCCCTTGCCTTGTTCGAGAGCGGCGAGGCGTTTCTCGAGGTCTGCGTTTCCGGTGTCGCTCATGAGCCCACCCCCGCAGGCGCTGTTGCTTCAATGCAGACCACCTCGTCATCGATCCGCAGAACCCATTGTCGGTTCACACCCGAGACCCGGATTACGCCTTCTTCGGTGGCTTGGGTGTTGACCGTCCGTTCACGCCCATTGGCGTAACGGAAGATCGCCGGCACCGGTGCGTTCCGAGGGAATTCGAAATACGTGAACGTCCCGTCATCCCAGATGCGGGTTGGCGTAAACTCGGTCCGCGCGCTGGCACCGTAATTGTAGTTTGGCGCTTGGGCGGCGATGGCCCGGGTCGGGCGCGCAGCGTCGTCCGGATAGCGGAACTGCACCACGTAGAAGGTCGGGCTGCGGACCTCCTCGACGTTGAAGTAGTAGCTCCGGCGGTTCGTATAAACTGTCACATTGGTATGCACCCCGCGCGCGACGGGCTTGATGGCAAATGCCTGACCGCCCGGCACGCCATCGATCTCGAAGCCCTCGGTGGGGTCTGCTCCGGCTGAGTGCAGAATGACACCCTAAGCGCCCAGCACGCGTTTCCCGTAGTCGCGCAGGTTGCCTTTGGGATCGACGTATCGGTACAGAGTTACAGGCTTCACGCCCAGCTCACGGCACAGCTCAGAAACGGACGTGTCCCTATTCGCCATAGCTGCCTGCGCCATCCGGACCTGGGCTTTGGTGAGTGCGAACTTTCGACCACCTTTGCGACCACGCGCGCGGGCAGCCTGCAACCCTGCCATGGTGCGTTCCCGGATCAACTCGCTTTCAAATTCGGCGAGCGCGGCAAAGATTCCAAATGACAGCCGACCGGCTGCGGTGGTTGTGTCGATCTGTGCTCCTTGGCCTGTGAGCACCTTCAGGCCGACACCCCGCTCTGACAGTAAGGTCGTCGTTTTCACCAGATGATTCAGACTGCGGCCCATTCTGTCCAGTTTCCAGATCACCAGGACATCGCCTTCGCGTAGAGCCTTCAGGCACGCTTCGAGACCCGGGCGGTCGTTTTTCTTGCCTGAGGCCTGATCGGAATAGATCTGCTCTTCATCTACACCCGCAGCGATCAAAGCGTCCCTTTGCAAATCAAGGGACTGGCTGCCATCGGCCTTGGAGACGCGTGCATATCCGATCAGCATGTTTCACAAACGAACGTTTGAGATGTGCGGAGGAAACCCCAGCTTTCGGGCATGGCATTTATTCCTTAATCCATTACACAATCATCGATAAGCAATCCCCAAAGAGAAAGCAAAAGAAAC
>NZ_CP042821.1 GCF_008065155.1 Octadecabacter sp. SW4
ATGACCTTAGAGGACGAGAAACCGAGATCGTCGCACTCTGATGCGCCTCATGATGCTCAGGACGACGAGAGAGATCAAGAAAAAAGTGATGGCATCGCCCTGCCCTCTCATGTCGCAGGTTCGGGTGCCCTTGATCGCCTTGTTGATACCGCGCGAGACTACGCCAAAGCCTCCACAGCCGAAAACACCAACAAGGCCTACGCGGCCGACTGGAAACACTTTGGGCGCTGGTGTCGGATCAGGGGCACGGACCCCCTGCCCCCGTCTCCAGAGATGATCGGACTGTATCTCGCGGATCTCGCTGCTCCAGTTGGTAAGACTCCAGCAATCACGGTCACGACCATCGAACGGCGCCTCTCCGGTCTTGCCTGGCACTACCAGCAACGCGGCTTCGCGCTTGATCGCAAGAACCGTCACATCGCCACGGTTCTGGCCGGGATCAAACGCAAACACGCTCGCCCGCCGGTGCAGAAAGAAGCCATCCAGCGCGATGACATTCTGGCCATGGTCGCTTGCCTGCCCTTCGATCTGCGCGGGTTGCGCGACCGGGCGATCCTTCTGTTGGGGTATGCCGGCGGCCTCAGGCGTTCTGAAATTGTCAGCCTCGACGTCCACAAAGACGACACCCCTGACAGCGGTGGCTGGATCGAGTTCATGGACGATGGCGCGCTTCTGACGCTCAACGCCAAAACCGGCTGGCGCGAAGTGGAAATTGGCCGGGGCTCATCTGATCAAACCTGCCCTGTGCATGCGCTGGAACAGTGGCTGCATTTCGCCAGGATCGATTTTGGGCCGGTGTTCGTGCGGACCTCTCGTGATGGAAAGCGCGCCTTGGAATCGCGCCTGTCCGACAAGCATGTTGCCCGCCTTATCAAACAGACGGTACTGGATGCTGGCATCCGATCAGACCTGCCAGAAAAGGAACGCCTTGCCCTGTTCTCTGGCCATTCGCTGCGCGCTGGTCTTGCCTCTAGCGCTGAGGTCGACGAGCGTTACGTCCAGAAACACCTCGGCCATGCCTCTGCTGAGATGACCCGTAGATACCAACGGCGCAGAGACAGGTTCCGCGTGAACCTGACGAAGGCCGCTGGACTTTAGATTCTTTGGCACCGTAAAGTGGTAAGCTACGCATTGAACATATGTCGGATGGTTAGTTTGGCATGCTAACGCTCTGGCGCGGACCAGGCCTATGGCTGCGCTCGAAACCGGTTGCCCGATTGCACTTTGCGGCTACTTCGTGGGGCGGTCCAACTTTCCCCGTCGCCGGACCGGCGCTATGCGCGCAGGAGCACTTCAAAGGGGTGCGTTGTGTCGTAGGATATCTGGGTATTGGCGAAAGCAGACCTCCGCACAAGACGCAGCTAATAGCGGTTAAGAGCCCGACTCAGTCATTGTGATATTGTGCTGCGCGCGCACGCAGCGCGAACAGTGTGGCACGAGCGAAAGCTTTCACACCGCAACGCAGCAGAAGAAACGGCCATTGGTCCAGCTCGCAGCACAGATCAGGCGTCGAATTTACAGGTCGCGGGACGAAGCTACCTTTGACCTATTCTGTTTGATTGTCAGCCGTGCTCACAGCAGAAGTAAACTAAGACGCCCGCGCCAGGTGATGTTTGGGGGAGCAGCCAAATTTTCGAGAGTAGTCGCGACTGAAATGAGTGGGGCTTTCGTACCCAACTTCAAACCCTGCAACGGATACAGATGGAACACCGCGCTCCAACAAAGCGCGGGCCTCGATCATCCGAAGATCCTTTTGATATTGCAACGGTGAGGTGCCAGTCACAGACTTGAAGTGCTCATGAAACGACGACGGGCTCATCCCCGCCACTTCGGCCAGTTCACCCACCACCAACGGCTCCCGAAAATTGGCCCTGATCTGTTGAATGGATCTGGCGACACGGCTGGCATGGCTGTCGACCGACAACAGGTTTCGCAACATGCCGCCAATCGGCGACAAGAGAAGGCGGTAGTGGATTTCCTTCAAGATCATCGGACCGAGGACCTGCGCATCAAGGGGCGCATCCATCAATTCCAGATAGCGCAGGATTGGATCAACCCATGCGGGATCAGCGACACTCGCCGAGAGAGACTTTGCATCATGAACGTCAGACACCGCTTCTCCGACCTGTTCATATAGGCTGCGCAGGATGCCCAAATCCAATGACAGAATGAGTGCGCGGTAAGGAGCGTCTGGGCTGGCTTTCGTGATTTTGGACGTCACGGGCAAGTCGTGACTGACCAGCAGTGCATCCCCTTCTGCCAGTTCTACAAATTGCTGGCCAACGTTCATTTCTTTTCGTCCCTGTAGGATCAAGCAAATCACAGGGTTATAGACGACAGCTTCGAACGCGGTGATGTGTTCGCGTTGAAATATGTGTGCCGACGGAAGAACCCGGCCAGAATGTGCTGTTTCTAGAGCTGAAAGCTCTGCTGATAAATTCTGCAATCTCTCAAACGTCATTGGTGTCTCCTCTACCAATCCCTATCAGTAGTGTTCCATGAGATCACGCATTTTCCCCACCTTTCGGAGGAATTGGCAAAATTGACGGAGAAATTGGCAGGACGGATTGCGGCCAAACACATAGCTCTAATTCAACAGCGCACATGAACGGAGCACAACATGTCTGGACCACAAACCACCTTCACTCTGAATTCGGACACTTCGATCCCCGCAGTGGGTTTTGGCACATATTTGATCTCGAACGATGATGCCGAAACCGCTATCAGTTCTGCAATCGCCGCAGGCTACCGGCACATCGACACTGCCTCTGGCTATCACAACGAAGAACCGGTCGGAGCTGGGATCAAGAAGGGCCTGCAGGCGCAGGGATTATCCCGTGCCGATCTGTTTGTGACGGCCAAGCTGTGGCCCGGAAATCCCGCCTGGGGCGACGCGCCCAAAACCGGTGCGCAAACAATCGAGGAATGCGACGCGAGCCTGTCGCGTCTGGGTTTGGATTATGTTGATCTCTACTTGATCCACGCGCACTATGGCGGTGAGAAGCGCCTTGAACAGTGGCGCGCCCTTCTAGAACTGCAAGCCAGTGGCAAGGCCCGTTCCATTGGCGTGAGTAACTTCAACGAAACCCATCTTGATGAGATCGCCGCCGCCGGTCTGCCGATGCCAGATGCCAACCAGATCGAATTACATCCCTGGTCCCAAAAGCCCGGCCTGCTTGCCCATATGGCGAGGCACGGCATTGCTCCAATAGCTTACAGCAGCCTTGTCCCGCTTTCCACCTGGCGCACAGAACCCGGTCAGGACAGCGCCAAGACTGATGAGATGAAGGCAGACGGTGAAGCTTTCAAAGGCATGGCGCAGAAGTACGGCGTCTCTGAGGCCCAGCTTTTACTGCGATGGGGCGTCCAAAATGGCTATGCCGTCCTGCCCAAAAGCCTGAACCCGGATCGGATGGCGCAGAACCTCGATCTGTTCTCATTCTCCATCGACGCGGCAGACATGGCGCAGATGGCGACCATGGACCGTGGTGAAGGCGTGGCCTGGGCATCAGGCGATCCCAGCAAATAGCCGCGCCTTCATCCATCCCTCAAAGACAACGAAACACCAACTCTATTGGAGCCCCTATGAACCGTTCTTTCCTGTTCACTTCAACCACACTTGCCGCCCTGTTGCTTGCAATCCCGTTCAGTACACCTTCGGCGGCAGACACACCCTGCGATGCGCATTTGATGAACGGCAACATCGCCCAACTCAGCCCGACCCACGCAACGGTTGATACATCGGTGCTTATCAACGCTACCGCGACGGAAGTGTGGGAAACCCTGACCGACTTTGACGACATGGCGAGCTGGAGCACCGGTACATTGCAGGGCATGACCGGCGACATCCAAGACGGCGGGAGCGTGACGATCACCTTCATCTTTGGCACCGATGAGAATGGCGAACCCAACTCGATGGAAATCCCGCACACGCTCATCTACGATGAAGGCCGCTCTTTCGGTTGGTCCGATCCTTTCCCAGAAGACAATGGCGGCGGGCACGACAACCATGTCTATCGCGTTGAAGCCTGCGGGGTTCAGACCTTGTTCGTCCAATCAGACGAAGTTGTCGACAACCCCTATGCGGCGAATTTCGTGACCCAGCTGCTGCCCATGTATCAAACGTTTAATACGGAGCTGAAAGCCGCTATAGAGGACTAGGCAGGATAGTTTTGCGGCGCGAGGCTGTCTGATAAGTTCTCGCGTCCATCCCGCCCAAGCCGACGTTCACTGCGTTGCAGAAACTTGGAGTATTGGGCTCATAAAGTTCCAATGCATGGGCATAAATCCCCTGTTCGGCGGCCCCCCAAACCAGCCTCCGGGTCCGGTATGTAATATGGCTCTGTCAGTGCTGTGCTGATGCCTGGGCTGGAGGGAGGAACGGAGGGCATACCATGCCAAGAGTCCAACTTCCCGCAGTCACCCCCAAACGTAAGGCTTGGAACAAGGGACGAATTATCGGTCAAAAGCGACCGCTGTTGCCTAAGCAGGTTTGGGCGATCCGCGCCCGCCTCGAACTTGCCGGTTATCTTCGTGATCTGACTTTGTTCAACGTCGCCATCGATAGCAAGCTGCGTGGTTGCGATCTTGTCAAACTCTCGGTTATCGACCTAGTCAAAGATGATCGCGTGCGTGAACGGGTTTCAATCATCCAAAGCAAAACAAAGAAACCCGTCCAGTTTGAATTGACGGAAAACACACGCGATTCCGTCCTGGCGTGGGTCAACTCGCCCGAGATGTTTGCTTGCGGGTTCATGTTTCCGAGCCGGTTTCACGATCGCCCACACATTTCGACGCGCCAATATGGTAGGCTCGTCCGTGACTGGGTTAAGGCTATTGGTTTGGAGCCTAGCGCGTATGGCACGCATTCTCTCCGCAGGACAAAGGCGGCAGAGATTTACCGAAAGACCGGTAATCTCCGCGCAGTCCAACTGCTGCTTGGTCACACCAAAGTCGACAGCACAGTGCGCTATCTTGGCGTCGAACTGGAGGATGCTTTGAGTATCGCAGAACGCATCGACATCTGAACCAACTTGGCGGACGCACTCGCCGTCCGCCACTTCAAAACGGTTTTCGACTCGCCTTGCGGCATCGAGGCACAATGTGACGGATGCCTCACATTGTGCCAATGCCCGCTCTCGTGCTGGAGGACTACCACGGACCGCAGGCCCTATGCTATGAAGAGTAATACAGGGTCTTGCCATCGGACTTCCCCATGAGGTGGCCGGGGTGCCCCGTAGCTTCGCTGCGAGTTCTTTTTCTCTAGCGAAGTCGCTGCTCTGACTCGGCATCAAACAAATAGAGTCGGCTGTGATCAAACCGCAGACCCACACGCTGACCTTCACTTGCCCGTTCATCACCGCGCTCTTCGATGACAATTTTCTCCCCAGTGTCCGAAACAAGGTAAGCAAAGGATACACCGCCAAGGCTCTCCACGAGATCGACATGCAGGGCGTCTCCCGTCGGGTCGATTTCAAGATGTTCGGGACGTAGGCCAGCGGTCACCGCTCTGCCTATCGCGCCAATCGGGCTTGGCACCTTCATTTTCAAGGCCGGGATCGTCACACCGTCATCGCCAGACATTGCATTCAGGAAATTCATCGCGGGCGATCCGATAAAACCCGCGACGAATTTGTTGTCGGGATCACGGTACAGATCTAGCGGCGAGCCAACCTGCTCGATCCGCCCCAATCGCAAGACCACAATCTTGTCAGCCAGGGTCATCGCCTCGACCTGATCGTGGGTCACATAGATCATCGTAGCACCGATTTCCTTGTGCAGACGGGCGATTTCCACCCGCATCTCAACCCGCAGTTCAGCATCAAGGTTGGACAGGGGTTCGTCGAAGAGGAACACTTCAGGACCGCGGACGATGGCACGCCCTATGGAAACACGCTGTCGCTGACCACCCGACAGGGCCGCAGGCTTTCGATCCAGATATTCATCAAGTTTCAGAATGCGGCTGGCTTCAGCGACCTTCTTTTCAATCTCCGGCTTCGCGTGACCGTTCATACGCAGGCCGAAGCCCATATTGTCCTTCACGGTCATATGCGGATAGAGCGCATACGTTTGGAAAACCATCGCGACACCACGATCAGAAGGGTCGAGTTTTGTCACGTCCCGCGCACCTATGGTCATCGTGCCACCGGTTGTCTCTTCCAATCCCGCGACCATGCGCAACAAAGTTGACTTGCCGCAACCGGACGGGCCGACGAAAACACAGAATTCCCCGTCTTCGATTTGCATGTCGACCCCGTGGATCACCTGCACGTCACCATATTTCTTGATGACGTTGTTCATCGCGACGCCTGACATCAGATTGCCGTCCTTTCATGCATCCGGGCCTCGCTGTTCGTCAGCCGCCGGATCGTTTCAATTTCGCGTTCGTCATAGGGCCGCCCGTCTTCGTGCAGCAGGTCGTGGAACCAGATGTCACGTGCGGGGTCGCCGCCGTGGGCCTTGACTAGTTCGTCCGGCCAAGGCACCCACGTCTGCGTGCGTCCTTTGACCAGCCCCCATTGAAAGCATCCCACAAGTCGGTCGTGAAACAGTTCCAGTTGATCACTGATCTGACTGTCGACGGCGCGCGCCATCCATTCTGTGCACAGGATTGGGCGATCAAGCACCGTCAGCACGTCGATGAATTCCGAAACGCGTTCCCGGTTCCAGTAGGCATGGAAAGTAATGATGTCCGAATGCAGCAGTGCACTCCGATCAATCTCGGTTTGATAGGGGTGACTGTCATCACCTGGCAGAGGCGTTGTCCAAGCCGCGACCGTCAAGGGCTGGACCGGATATTCGGCGCGTGCCCACTCAAAGCAGCTTTCCATTAGGGACAGAGCGCTTTGTTCAAGTGCAGAGGCGTAATGTTCAAAATCGCCGTCGGCAAAGTTCATGCGGTTGCCGGGCTCATTGTAGAGATCCCAGAACAGGATCCGTCGGTCATCGCGGAATTTCCGGATCATCGCACGAACATAGGATTGTAGGCTGTCGCGTTGGTCGAGGTCCATCACGATCGCCCGACCAGGCGAGGCCACGGCACGGCTGTTGTGCACGCCAGGAACCGGATCGGCCTGCGGCCCCCAGACGGGTTCATCCCCACCAAAACCGCAGTCGTCGAAGAGACATGGAATGGTGTCGATACCAAGGTCTTGGGCGACGTCCATGACCTGATCGAGGCGGCCCATCAGGCCCTCTGCGTCATGCACCCAACCAAGATAGGGAAGGTTGACCCGAATAGCATTGAAGCCAATGTCGGCAGCCCATCCCAGTTCGCGCTCAATTGTTGGCATGTCGAACGTATCCGGGTGCCACATTTCAATGAAATTTACAGCTGTAGAGGGCAGAAAGTTAAATCCACAGACCCAAGGGCGTCCTTGCCACCAGTCTTTGGCATGTTTGCTTGTCCAACGGTCCATGCGTGCACCCGATACGTAAGTCATGGGCCGCCCCGCTCATGATAGCGAGGCGGCAGGTTACTCAGCGGTCTAGAAGGTCCTGCACTTCGATCTCGGCGTCGCCCAAGGCGGCCTCAACCGTCTTGCCAGTCAGCCAGATTGCCTGAAGCTCACGATTCAACACGTCCTGGATCGCGCCGTAACGCTCGGATGGTGGTGTGTCGCGGGCGATGGCGGCGGTGCCGGTGTATTCATCGCGATGCGGCAGCGCATTATAGGCCTCGCTATTGACGACAGAGGTGCGGACAGCCATGTGTCCGGTCCGGGCCCAGTCGATGTTGTGGTCATTGATGAAGGCGAGAACCTTCAGCGCCGCCTGATATTTTTCAGGGTCTTCGGCCTTGAGAGAGGCGGGAATCGCCCACATGTGACTGTCGGCCCAGGTGGCGCCGGTTTCAAACAGGGTTGGGAAGTCGGCGACATAGTAGTTGTCGAGACCCACTTCTTCCTTTGCGGCCTCGGCAGTGTAGAAATCGACCACCCAAGTGCCGTTGACCAGAATACCGGCTTCGCCATTCAGAAATGCCTGCTGACTGTCGGCATAGTTCAACTGCGGATCAACAAGATCCGCATCAAAAAGCTGCGTGATCGCGGTAACCGCGTTCTGGCCTGCTTCTGTGTTGATCGTGGCGGTGCCGTCTTCGGTGAAAATGTTGGCGTTCTGCTGCCACATCAGCGCCAGCACAACGCGTACGCCGATCGGGAACTGGGCAAAGTCGGCGGCAAGGTAATCCATCCCGGTGGCATCATTGAACTGCTGGGCTTGGGCCAGCAGTTCTTCGGGCGATGAAGGCAGCACCGGCTTGCCGTCCTCAACCAAACCGGCCTGCGCCATCAGGTCCATGTTGACGTGCCAAAGGTTGGCATGGATATCCATCGGCACGCCGTAGATTTGGCCATCGTATGTCACCGCGTTGCGGGCACGATCGCTCCAATCACTGGGATCGATACCGACGGACTGCAAATCATCGCCGATATCAGCCAGCGCCCCAAGCTCCGCGAATTCAGCAAGCCTTGATCCCTGCATCACATGGATATTGGGCGGGGTGCCGCCGGCATAGGCCGCCTTGATCTGGTCGTAATAATTGCCCCAATCAGTGGGTAAGGTATTTACCGTGACACCGTCGATCTCAGCTGAGGCTGCGTTGATAATCGATTGGATGATGCACGCCTCGCCGGTGGTGACGGTGGGGTCAGCCCCGGCATCTTCGCAGGCTCCGAAAAAGCGCGCGAGGGTGATCTCCTGCGCAAATCCGCTGGTGGCGATAGTTGCGGCGATTGCCGCTGTCAGAAGCACATGTCTCATGATTTCCTCCCTGGAATGTGCGGTTAGCCCTTGGATCCACCCGCGGTCATGGCTTGCACCACATACCGCTGGAAGAACAGGAACAGGATAACAACCGGAAGCGAGGCGACGACGCCCGAGGCCATTACACGGCCCAGCCCTTCCGATTGCGCGAAGTTCGATTGAATGGACGCGAGACCCAACGTAATGGTGAAAAACTCAGGCCGCTGGGCAGAGACGAGCGGCCAAAGATAGTCGTTCCAAGCGTAAAGAAACGTCAAAATCGCCAGCGTCATCATCGCAGGTCGCGCCAGCGGCAGCATCACATACCAGAAAATCTTGAGCCATGAAACGCCATCCAGACGCGCAGCCTCTTCGATGTCTTTGGGGATCGCTTTGAAAAACTGCATCATCAGGAACACGCCGATAGGCACAGCCATGCGCGGCAATATCAGCGCTTGGTAACTGTTGTGCCAGCCGAAATTGGCGAACATTGTATAAAGCGGGATGAACACAGCCTGTTCCGGAACCATCAGCCCGATCAGGCAGATCACCATGATCGTGCGCTTGAACGGAAACTCCATTCGCGCCAATGCGTAACCCGCAGTGGTCGAAACCAGCAGCACGCCCAATGTCATCCCGATGGCTACGATGAACGAATTGAGGAACCATCTTGGTGTCTGACCGAAAGAAAACAGGGCGGCATAGTTGTCCCATGTAAAAGGAAGTGGAATCAGGCCAAAAAACGTCGACGAGGTTGTCCGAGCCAACACTTCATTGGGTTGGAACGAAAGCGAGACCATCCAGAGCGTTGGCACCAGCCACAAAAACGCGGGGATCGAAAGGCCGAGGATGAGCCAATAGTAACTACGGTTCATTGGTCTTTCTCCCGTCCGATAACAAACTGGATGATCGAGAACGACCCCATGATGATGAACAGGAACACCGCCATCGCCGATGCACGGCCAAGTTCACTGTCACGGAAACCGGTTTGGTAAATGTAGCGGACCAGCACTTGTGTGGTGTCGTTGGGACCACCTTGGGTCATCAGATGCGGTTGTCCGAACACTTGGAAATGCAGGATGATTTGCAGGATCACCACGACCGAGATCGTCCGCGTCAGGTTTGGCAGCGTAATGAACCAGAACGCCCGCGCGCCCTTGGCATTGTCCAAGGCCGCGGCCTCGTAAATGTCTTTCGGGATGTCCTGAAGTCCCGCCAAGAACAGGACCATCGCGATGCCTAGAGACCACCAGACTGTTGCAATGACGATGGCTGCCATGGCGAATTGTTGGTCCGTGAGCCAATTGATCGGCGTACCACCAAAGGTCTCGGTGATGTTGGCGATCAGACCCTGACGGGGCGAGAACATGATCTGCCAGATCAGCGTGACTACCGTCACCGAAAGAACTTGGCTCAAGAAAAACAAGGTGCGCAGGATGCTCATGGCCCGCGTTTCGCGATTGAGTGCCGCCGCTAATAAAAGAGCGGATATTGTTACGCCCGGAACGGCAAAGCCAACAAATACCAGCGTATTGCCAACCGTGGGCCAGAACCGCCGGTCATACCAACGGCCTTCCTCGCCCGGATGAAAACCGGGGAGGAACACCAAGAGCACTGAAACGACGCCAAGGGCAATCGCATTGAAGCGGCTCAAACGGCCCATCCGGGAGAGGAAGATCGAGAGTGCGACGCCCATGAAACCAAGAGTCTGCAAAATGGGGGCGTTGAAGACGGACCATGTGATGTCCTTGCCCCACATCACCCGTTCATAATTCCGCATGCCAACGAATTCCTTGGCGTCGGGGTTGAACGCGACGGCCAGCAGGTTCCAATCGTGGAGCGATATCCAGACACCGCGAAAGAACGGATAAATCAGAAACAACGTGTAGGTGATCAGGAATGGCGCAAGCAAAAGCCAAGCGGCTTGCGTCTGCGATAGTTTTGACCGTGAAGCCATCGACCGCCTCCTCCCAAAGTGCGCTGATTCCTCTTGTGCTAATATTATTAGCAATATTTATTAGCTCGTAGCAAGGGATTTAAGAATTTGACCAAGAAACCCAATGAAAAAGGCACGTCTCGCGTCACGATGAAGGACGTCGCCCTTCACGCTGGCGTCTCACAATCAACCGTTTCGTTTGTGTTGAATGGGCTAGAGGACATGCGCATCAGCCGCGAAACCCGCAAACGGGTGAAGGACGCGGTAGACGCTTTGGGCTACCGCCCGCGTGGCGCCGGCCGCCCGCCAAAGTCCGCTGGCCTTGGTGTCATCGGCTTTATGCTGGACGAAATCGCAACCAGTCCGTTCGCGGCCATCTCAATCGAAGGCGTCCAAGAGGAGGCTTGGAAAAACGACATCATTGTCGAAGTCGTCATGACAGGGGGCGATGCTCAATATGAGGCGGAAGTTCTCAAGAAATGGGCGCAGGACGGCGTTGTCGGCGTTATCTATGGCTCGATCCTGACTCGCGAGGTCGTGCTGCCAGACGGTTTGGCACGCCACCGGGCAACACTGCTGAATTGCTATGACGCGGCAGGCAAATACGCATCCGTCGTCCCAGCCGAACGACGCGGCGGAGAAGAAGCGACAAAAGCACTCCTCGACGCCGGGCATCGCCGCATCGCGTTCATTTCAGGTGAAAGCTGGATGGAGGCCTCTGACCAGCGCATGGAAGGCTATGAGCGCGCCCTCCGTTCGGCCCGCATCCCCGTTGATCCGAGTCTCATCGCCGAAGGCAACTTCCTGCCTAGTGGGGGTCGCGAGGCCACATTGAAACTTATGGCTGGAAAGACCCGCCCTGAAGCCATCTTTTGCGCAAACGATCTTATGGCAGTCGGTTGCTACGAGGCTCTCAAGGAGCTTGGGGAGACAATTGGTGAGACCATCGCAGTCATGGGATATGACGATCAGGAGATTGCACAGCATTTGTCGCCGGGTCTCAGTACAGTCCTGCTGCCTCACCGTGAAATGGGACAATGGTGCGTGAAAGAACTGCTGAAAACCAAAGAAGAGCCCTCAATTGCACGAATGGAGTGTCCAGTGGTCCCTCGCCAATCGCACTTGCTTTGCGCGGTTCAAGTTCGCGCCGACTGACACGGTGCCCTCAACGGGTATTCGCAACAAAACGGTGCTTCGCCCGAGTCTCGATAGATTTGACGCAGTGCAGCAAAGGTGCGGTTTGGATTTAGCGTAAAGCAGCCTAGTTGAATGACCGCAATGGCGACGCGAGCAGCAACGCGGCGACAGACATGCCGCAGGCGCGAAGTAATGCTGCGTCAGCGAAATCAAAACAATGGATGGCGGGAAAGTCCCGCTTGGCTGTCGTGCAGCATCATTCCGTCAATGTCGGCTTCAGGGAAGGGCGTTCAAGCCGGAGACCATGTACGGTCTCTCGACTGCCGCCTTCGACTTTGCGGCTGCGTAGTGGCCAGCAACCTTCAAATGAAGTTGCATGACATGCTGGTCGCAGGGGCTGCCCCGAACACAAAGGGCGTCCGCCAGAACTGTCCCCTGACCAGCGGGTCATTCCTCGCGGACCAAAATTCTGGCCCCCTGCCCTTCTTCGCTTCGCTGCGCCTTCGGTGTGTTCAGGTCTTAGGCCCCTGCCCTTTGACCATCATTGCAACATCAAATGATGGAGCAAAGCAATGACTACTAACTGCATCAAATTCGAAAGCGCCGACATTAAGGCCTCCAAAGGCGTCGGTTCGATTTCCACCCTGACCTTCGACATCGACCTCACCGTCGAACCGATCGCCAGCGATAATCCCATGGCACTTTCACATCGCGTGCTTGGCCGTTCGCCTCGTGGCCGCTTGGTCGAATGCGGCGGCATCTGGAAGAAGCAGAATCGCGACACCGGCGCTGACTACTTCACGTTGTCGATCCGTGACTACGGCTTCAATGCCAATCTCGGCAAAGCCGCGAACCAGGATGATGCTGCGACTCAAGCAGTGATCCCCTTGGGGGCCAAAAGACGCCGCCTGAGCAGCGCGTTGTGGGCCGCAATTCGACCCACAACAGCCCAGAGTTTACAGCTGTAAACTCATCCGCCATTTTGCATGATGTAGCGGATCACGGTTTGTTAGACACTAAATAGGCAAAAAATCATTGACTTAAGCTCGTGAATCGCTGCTTTTAACCCCAAGTGGCGCGAAAAAAGCCATATTGAGCAAATTGGGGCAACCACATGATTCCCGTGACACCAATAGTTACCAACCGACCATCGGAGCTGGCAACCGATATTTCCGAACGCCTTACAACCGCGATCCGAGAGCATTTGCTGTCGGCCTTCGCTCCCGACAATACAAAATCTCTACGCCTATTTAGTGCACCTGAAGCCGCTGAGCTCTTGGGGGTATCTGGCCAATTCATGCGCAAAGTCCACGGTGAAGGCACCCTGCCCGAACCACAAGAGATCCGTGCGGGGCGTCGTTACTACACTGCACGGGACATCTGGGGTGCCCGTCAGATCCTCGAGCAAACTTCCCGTAAAAAGGGGCGCTACCTTCCAGGCCGGAAAGATGGGGACAAGCTGCAAGTTTGGCAGTTGATGAACTTCAAGGGCGGTTCAAGTAAGAGCACAACGACGATCCACTTGGCGCATTTTCTGGCCCTGCAAGGATACAGGGTCTTGGCTGTGGACCTTGATCCCCAAGGCTCGCTGACGTCCATGTGCGGGATCAGCCCAGAGATCGAGTTTGATGGGCTAACTGTATATGACGCCATTAGGTACGACGATCCGGTGCCTTTCGCTGAAACAATCGTGGAAACATATTTCCCAGGGCTTTCTCTCGCCCCATCCCGCCTGCTCCTGTCAGAGTTTGAAACAGAGTCTGCTGTGAACTCGAGTCCTGATCAGCCGTTCTTCACGCGGATCCGAAGTGCTCTCGCCCAAGTCGAAGACCAGTATGATATCGTCTTGATGGATAGCCCCCCACAGCTTGGTTTCCTGACTATTTCTGGCATGGCGGCCGCGACTTCTTTGATAGTGCCCCTCACGCCTTCCATGCTCGACGTTTCATCAACAGCGCAGTTCTTGGAGCTAGCAGGTGCCTATATGGGTGTCATCGAAGAGGCCGGCGCAGAGCTGCAATACGATCACTTCAAATTCTTGATAACGCGTGATGAACCGACAGACATCCCGTCGCAACAATTGACTTCGTTTATGCGCGCGCTTTTTCAGGACCGCGTCATGGGAGCAACCGCCCTCAAAAGCACCGCAATCAGCGATGCGACCATGCTCAAACAATCCATCTACGAGGTTGTGAGGTCAGAAATGACTCGCGCGACTTATGATCGTGCGAAGAACTCAATGGATGCGATCGGCAAAGAGGTTGAAAAAATGATCCACCAATCATGGGGGCGTAGCTGATGGCCCGTAAATCCCTACAAGGCCTTTCTGGCATTGCCAAAACGATTGCCGACTCCGGTCCGCGCACCGCTGATCGTAAACCAAATACTAGCGCTCCTGCGCTTGGTGCACTTCAGGGCTCGCTCTCCGCAATCCGGGAAATTGATCCGAAGCTTATTGACGAGTGGGGCCCGAAAGACCGCCTTGACGGGTTTACAGCTGTAAACTCGGATGAAGAGGGAGATGGTTTCGATACCCTGATGACCAGTATCAAGGAAGATGGCCAACAGGTGCCTATCCTTGTGCGCCGGTCAAACATTGACGGGCGCTACGAGGTTATTTATGGTCGACGCCGCCTCAAAGCTTGCCGTGAGTTGGGGCTGAAGGTCCGTGCCAACGTCGAAGACCTTGATGACGCCTCAGCCTTGCTTGCCAAAGGCCTTGAGAATGCAGCACGACGCAATCTTTCATTTTATGAAAAAGCGCGCTTCGCAGCCGTTATCCAAGTTGCAGGACATGACACCAAGACTGTTCGCCAAGTGCTGAGCCTCTCGGCTCCCGGATTGTCCCATCTCACTAAAGTCACCGAGAATGTGCCAGATGATGTGGGTGTCGCAATCGGCGCTGCCCAAAAGTCGGGCCGCCCGAAGTGGACGGCGCTCGCAGACGCCTTCATAACAAAGAAGGTTTCTGCAAGCGCTGCATTTGCGATCCTCTCAAAGCTAGAACCTGACCTTTCGTCGGATGACCGTCTTGATAGGCTCCTGGCCGAGATCGCGCGACGCGGCGCGCGCCCGAAAGAGGGCAGGGCGGTTACGCCTGCTCCCGGAGTAACGATTAAATCTAGCAAGTCTTCCGTCACCCTCGCGGTCAAAAAGACCGGCAAGGATGGCGACTTCGGGGCATGGCTCGACGGGCACCTCGAAGCGATTATCAAGAAATCCTACCAGGAGTTTACAGCTGTAAACCCTGAGGATGAAACCTGAGGAACGAGTAGAAAGGAGGAAGGCGAACAAAGAAAACCCCCGAAACCAAGGTTCCGAGGGCTGCTGCGCAGAGCGCATATCTTAGATTTGACACCTAGATTCTAGCAGCCACCGAATCACCTTACAAGGAAAAACGCTCTTGAGCGTCCGGGAAACCTTTGTCTGCTGGCAAAACAATGGAAAAATCTAGTGATGCTCCATATGGAGCGACTGAGACAGGCATGCCTCAGAACGGTGGAGGTATGTCCAATATCAACAAACCGTCAGGTTGGCGGAAAGCTTCGGCTGGACTGGCCACAGCAGAGCAACTTGCCCAAGCCGGTGAACGGGTAGCTGTACCCAAAACAAGGGCATTCGTGGCGGTTAAACGCGTGGGCGCTCATATCGGCCTGAAGGCGGGCGACATGATGCTTCTCGACACGCTCGGGGCCTTTACGCGGGCCCAGGACTGGGAAGAGGGCAGGCGGCCGATCGTGTGGGCGTCGAACGCCTATCTGATGGAACAGACGGGATTCTCGCTGTCTGCCCTAAAGCGCCATGCGCGGCGTTTGGCGGAGGCAGGGGCCATTGCCTTCCAGGATAGCCCCAATGGTAAGCGGTGGGGCAGGCGGAACGCGGACGGCGTCATTATCGAGGCATACGGCTTTGATCTGTCGCCTTTGTCGGCCCGTGTGGAGGAATTTGAGCAGCTGCACGCTGAGTTGCAGGCCGAGCGCGCGCTCTGTCAGCGCCTGAAACGCCAGATCACCGTGGCGCGGCGCATGATCCGCGCACGCATCGAGGCGGCCACCAGCGGCGCGCTGAGAGGCCCCTGGGCGCAATTCACCGGCGCGTTCGAGGATCTTCTGGGCCGTTTGCCACGTCGTAACGAAGCCTCTGAGCGTCTCATGCGGCTTCTGACGTGGTTCAAAGAGCTTCAGGGGCGCGTGGAGGCCGCCTATCTCAAAGCGACTCAGCCAGCTGAGGTTGTGGACAACACGTCTGAATCGACTGAACAAGTGTCTATTAAGACTCAAGATATGGACCCCAGCGGGGCCATTTCCGACCCTCATATACTAATTACAAATCAACTTATTCCTGTAACCTGTAATTCCTCTGAAAAAGAGGACGCGGCGGGCGTGGTGCCAAATGCGCCACCGGAAGAGCAGGTTGATAGGGGGCTGGAAGATTGGGTTGCTGGTGTGCGAAAGAAACGTGCAGCGCTTGATTTGCCGGTTGTGATGCAGGCCTGTCCTGAATTCGCCTCCTGGGCGCGCAATATGGGCGGATATCTCAAGGATTGGGGTGATCTGCACCGCGTTGCCGGGCAGCTAAGGCCGATGATCGGCATTTCGGAGCATGCGTGGAACGTGGCACAGGAACAACTCGGCACGCAGGTGGCCACAGCGGCGCTGGTGCTTGTGTTCGAGAAGCATTCTGCGGGCGAGGTCGTGTCTCCTGGTGGATATCTGCGCGGGATGGTCGAAAAGGCCGGGGCAGGGGAGCTGCATCTCGAACGCAGCTTCTTCGGTCGGTTGAGCGGGGTTGCAGCATGAGGATCGGTGGGCTCATCTCTAAAACCTTGCAATTCTTCCACGTGATGGCATAAATGCAAGGTATGATCGCCCGTAATTATCTCAAACGCATTGAGCAAGCCTTGGACAACCAGGCTGGGGTTGTTTTGCTTGGACCGCGTCAGGTGGGCAAGACAACCTTGGCGCAGGATATCGCAGAGGCGCGTGATGCGGTCTATCTCGATATGGAACGTTTGGCGGATCGCCAAATCCTGGAAGAGCCGGATCTTTATCTCGATGAGCAGGTGGGCGGGTTGGTTGTCATCGATGAGGTGCAGTTGATGCCGGGCCTATTTGGGGCGTTGCGCGGTCAGATTGATCGCCGCCGTAGGGCAGGGCACCGGACCGGCCAGTTTCTGCTTCTGGGGTCAGCGTCCAATACGTTGTTGCAGCAAAGCGCTGAATCTCTTGCCGGGCGCGTAAGCTATCATGAACTGACACCGTTCACACTTGATGAGGTGGGGCAGGGGGCTTTGCCGCAGCTTTGGTTGCGCGGTGGGTTTCCGGACAGCTTTCTAGCCGGGTCGGATCGCGAAAGTCTGACGTGGCGCGAGGATTTCATTCGCACCTATCTTGAGCGGGATATCCCGTCCTTTGGGTTGCGTATTCCGGCGGAAACGCTGCGCCGCTTTTGGACGATGCTGGCCCACGAACAGGGTGGGTTGCTCAATGCAGCCAAGATCGCTGCGGGCTTGGGTGTCTCCGGCCAAAGCGTGGCGCGATACCTCGACTTGCTGGCTGATCTGATGCTGGTACGGCGCCTGCAGCCCTGGCATGCCAACGCAGGCAAGCGGCTGGTCAAATCTCCCAAGGTCTATATCCGCGATGCCGGTCTCACCCATGCGCTTTTGGGTCTGGAGACGACGGAAGCCCTTCTTGGCCATCCTGTCGTTGGCGGATCCTGGGAAGGGTTCTGCATCGAGAACCTGATCGCGGCAGCGCCTCGGGGCACGGAAGCGAGCTTTTATCGCTCATCTGCTGGGGCCGAAATCGACTTGGTTCTCAAACTGCCAGACCAGGCGCTATGGGCGATCGAGATCAAACGCACCACCAGTCCCAAAGTCACCCGTGGGTTCCACATCGCAACCGAAGAGTTGGACGTCGCGGAACGGCTGTTGGTCTATGCGGGGGATCGCGATGTGCCGGGGCAAGGGGGCCTCCGTGCAATGCCCCTGGATCAGGCCATTAACAAAGTCAGGGGCCTCTAGTTGCCGATCCTCAGATTTACCAAAGTTATTGAAAAATAACCATATTTCGAACTAAAGAGTAAATTTTTGCCGATATGCTTTGCCGATCCGAAATTTTCTCATGTTGAGTTTCCTAAGGTCGTTCTGAGAACAAGTTTCTGACCTGTAGAAAAGTGAAAGTTTCCTTCTTGTTTTGGGACCGACTGAAGGGACCTTTGTGGAGTTCCCTGATGGGTCTGGACCGGTTTCCGGTCTGTCCTTTTCAAACAGGGCCTTCCCATGAACATAGAAGTATTGCGCGTGCTCCGCGCTGATGCCGCCGCGTGGTGGCGAAATAGAGAGCTAAGGCGGTCTGGTAACGTTGAAGAAGCAAAAAGGCGAGAACGGGCATCTATTCGCCGCGATCTTGGATACCTCCGCACAGCACTCTCCAATCCGAACGCCTATGTGAGTTGCGGCGGGGCAGGGACCATTCTTCACCTAGGTTTGACGACTGTCTCGCTCTACGCGCCTGTCGAACGATTTCCGATTGCACACATTGCTGTCTGGCTTGGCGTGCCGATGGTGGATATCAGACCGGTTAAAGATGTGATTGCTCTCGCAAACCTGCCGAAGGTCATAATGGATGGCAAAGTTGATCCAGAGCCTTGGACGTCCTCCAGCCGGATACCGCTTTTGACATATCTCGACGCTGCCGAACGCCTCGGCGCTCGCATCGTCAACTATCCGCGCGCAGGTTGCGCGACCTAACCCAACTCCCCCAATCAATTTCAACATCGAAAGGAGGCCAGCCATGGCCCGTTCCCGCACGTCCAAATTTGACGCATCCGACGCCATCACCAATGAACTCATCCGCATCATCGAACGCGGGGTTCTCCCTTGGCGCAAACCGTGGACCGCTGGCGGCAGCGCGCGTCCGTTGCGCCACAACAGCGAGCCCTATCAGGGCGTGAACAACTTCCTGCTCACTATGCGCACGGTGGTGGCAGGATATACCTCTCCGTTCTGGATGACCGTGCCACAGGCAAATAACCTTGGAGCAAAGATCCGGAAGGGCGAACGCTCGTCCGTTGTTGTTTATTATGGCCAGAGTCGAACGCAGTCGGACGATGAGCAAGACACCAATGATGGTGATACCGCAGAAGCGCGCGTCTTTCGGTTCCAGAAGTCATATCGCGTGTTCAATGCAGATCAAATCGAGGGCTTGTCGGATGCATTCCATCCGGATGCCTGTCCGGTCCCCGATCATACGTCGTCGGCGCCAATCGAGCATATGCAGACGTTCTTTGATGCCATCGATATTACGACAGTCTTTGGTGGAACCGAGGCACGCTACAATCCGCCCGTCGACAAGATATTCATGCCAAGCATTGAGCGCTTCAAAAACCCGCTGAATTTTTACGGAGTCTGGGCGCATGAGCTTGCCCATGCCACCAAGGCACCCCATCGTCTGAACCGAGACTACGGGCTCAGCCGGTTTGGCAACACAGCCTATTCCCGCGAAGAGATCGTAGCAGAACTGACATCCTGCTTTCTGGGGCAGGAGCTCGGGTTCACCGCGCATACGCTCGAGCTGAACGCGTCGTATTTGTATCACTGGCTGCGTGTGCTGCGCTCGGACAAGACGGCAATTTTCAAACATGCGGCGGACGCGCAGAAGGCCTGCGATTATTTGATTGCGAGATCGGAAGCGGGCAGGGCAGGGGCCACCGATCAGGCAGCTTGAGAGGTGTGGTGCTGCCGCAGGCGAGGGTTCTCAAAGAGTGAAAGCAAGCTTTTGGTTTTGTGTTTTCAACTTCCTCGAAAGGACAGACCCATGACAACTGCTCAAGCCTCGCAGACAGATCGCCCCGACATCACTGTGATTGCCGCGCACAACGATGCCTTCCGCAAACTCGCCTGCCTTGGGGAAACCCATTCGCAGCCCATTCAGGGTCGAATGCACCTCACAAGTTCACTGGCCATGGCAGAAGATGGCTTGGCCCTTGAGGCCGTGCAAGCTGTGGGTGAGTTCGATGTCTTTGAGCCAGAGAATGATCCAGACGGATGCCACGACTTCGGGGCCGTGGATATCCGCGGGCAAAAGGTCTTCTGGAAAATCGATCTTTATGAAGCGGATAGTGATTTCCGCTACGGTGCTGAAACCCCCGACAATCGTGCAACCACCATGCGCGTGCTGACCATCATGATGGCATCTGACTGGTAGGGCAGGGGATCCGACGTTCTGAACATTCGAGGCCTGCTTCCTCTCTTCAAAGGGAAAGCAGGCCTTTTGTCATGTGATCCTCAAATCCGTGGATTGGTCAGGCCGGTCCGAATGTTCGGCGCGGCGCAACTTCTCAAAAGGACATCACATGACACATGCTCTCAAATCCATCTCGGTCGCCATTGGTGATCTCACGTCGCATCCTGCCAATGTGCGCAGCAATTCCCCTGAAACCTACGAGACAGAGGCGATCGCCCACCTCACCGCCAGCATCGGCGTCCTGGGCATCATCCAACCGCTTCTGGTTCAAAAGATCGATGGCAAGTTCGGCGTCTTGGCAGGTGGTCGACGTCGCGCTGCCTTAAACGAACTGGTCGCCGACAAGACCGCCAAGGGCTTCACCAACAAAACCAAGATCGAATGTCGCTTGGTGCCGGACAACTGCGATGTGACCACGGCCTTATCGTTGGCCGAGAACATCACACAAGCCCCGATGAACGCTATCGATGAGTTCGAAGCGTTTGCGCGTATGATGGAAGTCGATGGACAGTCACCTGAGACGATTGCCAAGACGTTCGGCACCACGGTCGCTGCCGTGAAGGGTCGCTTGCGCTATGGTTTGATCCATCCGGGTATCCGCGCGGCGGCCCGCGCCAAGACGATCACCCTCGATACAATGAAGGCCTTTGCGGACCATCCAAGCCAGGCCGTGCAGCTTGAGGTGTATGAGGCGCTGACGAGCGATGACAGCTATGTGCAGGCCTATACGGTGCGTCAGGCGCTCAAGACCCGCGGTGTGCAGGTGAGCGACGATATCGGGGCCTTTGTGCGCGAGGAATACGAGGCGCGGGGTGGTCCCATCGCTGCTGATCTCCTTGAGGAGCATTCGGTGTTGGAAGACATCGCACTGGTCGAGGCCATCATGGTCGAAAAACTCACCGCCGCCGCCGAAGAGGCACGAGCCCAAATGGGGTTTGCGTGGGCCGAGGCGTTGGTGCGCTACGATTATGCAACGATGGCAGAATATGGCCGCGTCTATCCCGGCCCGATCGAGCCTGATGCTGCAGGCCAAAAGCGTGTCGATGCGATCACCGAGGAGCTCGAGAAACTCCAACTCGAAATGGAGGACGAGACTCTCGAGACGGATGCCTACAACGCCCTCTATGATCGCGTGGATGCGCTCGAAGAAGAGGCGCGGGATCTGCAGGAGGCCTACAGCGCAGACGATCTTGCGCAGGGTGGTGTCATCGCATCCTGGTCGAACGGTAAGATTACGTTGCATGTTGGCCTGGTGCGGCCAGAGGACAAGCCTGAGGCGACTGCGCAGACAACCAGCGCCGGCGGCACATCTGGTGACGCAGAAGGGCAGGGAGTAGGCGCAATCGTCTACCCAGCATCGCTGACCCAAGACCTTAAGACTGAGCGGGCAATGGCCCTCGGGGCGGCGATGACCCTGCATCCCGAAGCCACGCTCGATCTGACTTTGTTCAAGCTGGTCACGGACGTGCTTGGCGGCATGAGCGCAACGCACGCCGTCAAGGTCGAGGCCCGCAAGGAATATCGCAGCCATGCCAAGATGGATGAGATCGACAGCACATCGCTGGAACAGGTGGCCGAGGCGCATGACGCGCTTGATCTGTCTTGGGCGGATGAGGCGAAGTCTCCGGCAGATCAGTTTGCATCGTTCCGTGCCCTTGAGGCGGGCGAGAAGGCCAAATTGGTCGCCTATGCCACGGCCAGCACGACGCAATCGTGCTTTGCCCGCAGCGTTCAGAGCGACAGCCTAATGCACGACTTCGAGATCGAAGTAATGCCCGACATTCGCGCGCATTGGACGCCGAACGCGGCGTTGTTCAACCGCTTCAAGAAGGCGTGGCTGCTCAAAATCCTTGGTGAGGAACTCGGCCTTGCGCAGGAGGCTGTGACACTGGCCTCTATGAGCAAGAAGGAGATCGTCGCGTTCTGCGATAAGCTCTTCGCCGAGCCCTTTGCGACCCTCACTGAGGCACAACACGCGGCCGTTGCGGCGTGGTGCCCGCCGATGATGCAAACGACCGGTGGCGTCAGCTTGGATGCGGAGGATGACGCAACTCAAACCGAGACCGTTCAAGCGAAAGCCGCCTGATCGCCCAAATGACCCGCGCTTGGAAACACCAGGCGCGGGTCAGATACCGACACTCCCTTGAAACACCAAGAAAGACATCCCCATGGCTATTCTCAAGTTCTCCGCGACAGCTGTTGCGGCGCAAATTGCGCATGCGCGCTCGTGTTCAACCTTCCTGCCCAATTGGAACGGGCCAGTCGATAAGCCCACCCTGATCCTCATCGTTGGGAACGGCGTGCATCTGCGCTCCAACGGCATTGACGGATCAACCACGCGCATCGTTACCACAGAACACTCTGACCCTTCCTTTGCCTTTGCGAACGGCATCAATCCGTTTCGGGACAGCGATTGGATGGCGCAGCGTCAAATGGCGTTCCGGGATCTGACCGGGCAGTTCTACACAGATATTTTGGACGATGTGCAGACACTTATTGATCGCGGGCAGGGGGCCATTCGGCTGGCAACCGATGGGCATTCTGTCCGCGTCTTCGTCCGTCGCGCCTCAGACTTTCTGATCGGCGGTATTTATGAGGTTCCGTCAGGCTTGGGTGGCACATTCCGAGTGGTGCTCAAGGACGCATGTGACACCTTCGCGATCGTGCAGAACTGCGGCAACTGCGAGGATTTTGACGCGATGCAGCCCTACCGCGTGCCGCTCGACGCGCTGATGGAGATCGAAGACCGGAGGGCGGCATAGTGGGCTGGTTGTTTTACACCGACCGGCGGGTTCAGACCTACGCCGATGAGAAAGCAGAGATCACACGTCTTTGCACTTTTGAGACAGATACGCGCCGCACGACATTGCTTAAAGCCAGCAAAGTAGGCTCTACATGGTATGCGGCAGCGAAGGTTGAGAGCCTTGATGCAGCGCCGTTAGAGGATCGGACCTACGTGACCGACAAAGACGGGTCATTTACCTTCGGTGCAGTGTTTCTGACGCGCACCGACGACGGGTGCTGGGGCTACAAAGACATGGAGGAAAGCGCTGGCCCAAATGAGTCCCGAGCGCCGCTGAGCATCCTCAATCTGTTGTCCGAGTTGAAAGACCCCGACAGCTACGCCCACGCTTGGCGGCAGCGGTGTCGGGACTGGGCCGCGATTCCTGATTGCGCAGAGGGCGACAAGATCAGGCTCGCCTCCCCTGTGACACTTAACGATGGCAGTACCTGTCAGATCGTCACAGCAACCCATTACAGGCGCGGACGTCAAAAACGGCGCTGCTACCGCATTGAGGAAACCGGCAGCCTTGTGAGGCTTTCAAAGGCGTCATTGGCAGGGTCAAAGCTCATCAGTCGCGAAATAGCTGAGGGCAGCGCCGTGTTGGCAGAGTTTTATGCGGGGCAGGGGGGCTAAGTCGACGTTCGCTGCACGACGCACGGATGACGGCTATGCGGACAAAACTGCCATTCATTTTTTGGACTTTGCTGACGCAGCATTCTCGCGCGTGCGGCACACTCATTGCTGCGTTGCAGCCGATGTCGCCAGACCGGACATTCGAAGCCAGTCTGAGACATGAAATTCACACCGCCATTTCGCTGCAACCGGGATCGACGTAACGAGGGCGGACCCTGCTGCCGTTCGAGCCGGGTGGCTGGACGGCCGGTGTCCGCGCTTCGCGACGTGATTTTTAAAAATGTTGAGCGATTCTCGAGACTGCGAACGGCATCGTCGATCAGCCGCAACTGCCCGGGCGAATGCCGTGCCACATGACACTGCCCACCCGACGCAGGCGTCGTCCGCAAATTGGCGTTGGCGCTCGGGAAAGAGGAGCAGGGCGTAAGAAAAGTTCCGGAGACGTCACATCGGCCCCTTGATCCTCTAGTTGCTGTAGCTCCTATCTTGTTTCCCGATAAATGATTCGCTCAGGGAGAGACCGATGCCGCATGACGGACACAAACACGATCATAAGCATGACCACAAACACGACGACCCGGGCGGCTGCGGCGCGGGCGACGGTGCGATGTGCGGCGATATCGGCCCCGTTGGCGATGTCGACGCAAACGGTCGCAGCTTCCGCGTGAACGGGCTGGATTGCGTTGAAGAGGTAGCTATCCTGAACAAGGTGCTGGGCCCCGAGGTCGGCGGCGAAGAGCATCTGGCCTTTGATGTGATCAATGGCCGAATGACGGTGCTTGATACCGGCAAGGCGCTTGGCGAGGACAAGATCATCAAGCTGATCGGTTCGACCGGGATGAGTGCCAGCCTCTGGGACGCCGAAGGTGCCGCAAAGGCGCAGGCTGCGCATCTGAGGCGGCAAAAGCTTTTCACCGCGCTTTCCGGTGGGTTCTGGGCGGTGGGTTTTGGCTATCATGTCGTCGAAACCGGAATTCAGGGTGCGATCGGGCTTTTTGGGGGGCATGGCGAAGCGGCGATGCCGCTGGTCGAGAGCCTTTTGTTTCTGGCGGCCATTGTTTTTGGCGCCTGGCTGGTCGCACCCAAAGCATGGTCGTCGGCGCGGCGGTTGTCGCCTGATATGAACCTGTTGATGATCGTGGCCGTGACCGGCGCCATCTTTCTGGGCGAATATTTCGAGGCGGCGACGGTGGCCTTCTTCTTCTCGCTCTCGCTATATCTCGAAAGCTGGAGCGTGGGGCGGGCGCGCAACGCCGTTGCGGCGCTGCTCGATCTCGCCCCGCCCACGGCGCGGGTGATCCGCGACGACGGGACCGAGGAAGACGTGCTTGCCGCGCAGGTCGTCGTCGGCGACCGTTTCGTGGTGCGCGGTGGTGACCGTATCCCCCTCGACGGCGAGGTCGTGGACGGCATCGGCGCCGTCAACCAGGCACCGATTACCGGCGAGAGTGCAGAGGTGACGAAAGAACCGGGCGACGAGGTCTATGCCGGCACGATCAACGGCGTGGGCACGCTCACCGTCAAGGCCACCAAACCGGCCTCGGACACGGTGCTGTCGCGGATCATCCGCATGGTGGGCGAGGCGCATTCGCGGCGTGCCAATGTTGAACAATGGGTGGCCAAGTTCGCCCGCATCTACACGCCGATTGTGATGGTTCTGGCGATTGCCATCGCGCTGCTGCCGCCGCTTCTGGTCGGCGGCGCCTGGGATTACTGGTTCTACAACGCGCTGGTGTTGTTGGTGATCGCCTGCCCCTGTGCGCTGGTGATCTCGACTCCGGTTTCGATTGTTGCAGCCCTTGCGTCATCGGCACGTAACGGCGTGCTGATCAAGGGCGGTGCCTATGTTGAGGCGCCGGGGCGGACAACGGCCCTGGCTATGGACAAGACCGGCACCATCACCGAAGGCGCCCCCGAGGTCGCCTCGGTGCATCCGCTGGGTGACACATCCGAACGGGAGCTGCTCGAAGTTGCGGCGGCGCTCGAGGCGCGATCCTCGCACCCGCTGGCGCGGGCGATCTTGGCGCGGGCGCAAGTTGTCGGCCTTGGTGGTGATGCAGCACAGGACACCAGCACTGTCCCGGGGCGCGGCGTGGAAGGCAAGTTCGGCGGGCGGGCGGTCTGGCTGGGGTCCGACCGTTTTGCTGCCGAGAAGGGCCTCGACGGCACGCTGCCCGAGGAGTTGCGCGCACGTATCGAAGGTGCGGGTAGCACGTTGGTCGCCGTTGGCGATGGTCAGAGGTTGCTGGGCGTGCTGGAGTTGCGCGACCGTATTCGGGCGGATGCCCGCGGCATCGTCGCGCGCCTGCACGCGCAGGGGGTGAAGTCCATCATCATGCTGACCGGCGACAATGAACGCACGGCACGCGCTGTCGCGGCTGAGGTTGGCATCGACGAGGTGCGCGCCGAGCTTCTGCCCGAAGACAAGGTGACGGCGATCGAGGAACTGGTGGCCAGCCACGACATGGTGGCGATGATTGGCGACGGGGTGAACGACGCGCCGGCCATGGCGCGGGCGCATTTCGGCATCGCTATGGGGGCCATCGGTTCGGATGCGGCGGTTGAAACCGCCGACATCGCGCTGATGACCGACGATATCGGCAAGGTGCCTTGGCTGATCGGCCATTCGCGCCGCACCATGTGGATCATCCGCCAGAACATCGGCCTGTCGCTGGCGACCAAGGCGGTGTTTGTCGGGCTCACGGCCTTTGGCATGGCCACCATGTGGGGCGCGATTGCGGCCGATGTCGGCGTGTCGCTTCTGGTGGTGATGAACGCGCTGCGGCTTCTGAACGGCAAGGCCGACAACGGCGCGCCGAAGGGCGGTGAGCCGGTTGGTGAAACGACGGCAAAAGGCGCGCTGGCGCATGGTCATTGAATTGAAGGAACCGGGAAAGGAGCCCGATAAGAACATGAATGCTAAAGGCAGGATGATGTGCCCGATCTGCGACGTGCCCTTGAGCATGGCCGACCGGCAGGGGGTGGAGATTGATTTCTGCCCGCAGTGCCGCGGGGTCTGGCTGGACCGGGGAGAACTGGACAAGATTATCGAACGCAGTGCGACCGAAATGTCGCCGCCGCGCGAGCGGGAACGCGACCGGCGCGGCCATGACGATGATCGGGGCTACTATGGTGGTCACGGCAAACACGGCAAACACGGCAGCTACGGCAAACATGGGGGCCACCGTCGCAAGTCCTGGCTGATGGAAATCTTCGACTAGACACGGTCCACGACAGTGGCACAGAGATGGGGCGTGTTCCGGAAATCGGGGCCCGCCCTCAACAACGGACATGGCCGAAGATAGGCGCAGGACATAGCGAAGAGGTCTCCAATGCCACATGATCACGGCTCCGGCCACACACATATCGACCCGGTGTCGGGTGACCGGCGCGTAGCCATCGCAATCTGGGCGAACGGTATTCTGACCGTGGCGCAGATCGTTGGCGGGATTTTCGCCGGTTCGCTGGCGCTGATCGCCGATGCGATCCACAATTTCTCGGATATGGCCGCGTTGGTCATCGCCTTCGGTGCCCGCAAGATATCGCGCCGCCCCGCCGACGCGAAGATGACCTTCGGCTACCAGCGGATCGAGATCGTCGCCGCATTGATCAACTACACCACGCTGATCGTGATCGGTCTCTATCTGGTCTACGAGGGCGTGATGCGGATGATCGACCCGCCCGAGGTGCTGGGCTGGTGGGTGGTGATCCTGGGCGGTGTGGCGCTGGTCGTGGATACGCTCACGGCCATGCTGACATATTCGATGCAGAAGGGCAGCGTGAACATCCGTGCGTTGTTCCTGCACAATCTCTCGGACGCGCTGTCCTCGGTCGCGGTCATCATCGGCGGCACGCTGATCCTGCTTTACGATATGCGCTGGATTGATCCGGCGATCACCATCGGCATTGCCGTCTACATTCTCTATCTTGCCTTTACCGAGATCGGTGCCACCGTCCGCCTGCTGATGCTGGCCAGCCCGCCGGAGATCGAAAACGAGGCGCTGATTGCCGCGGTTCTGGGTGTTCAGGGCGTTGAAGACATGCACCGGGTTCATTTCTGGCAAGTCGACGAGGAACGGATTTCTCTGGACGCCCATGTCGTTGTCGCGCGCGACCATTGGGACCGGCTGGAGGCGCTCAAGAGCGACATCAAGGGACTGCTGGCAGAGGAATTCGGCATCCAGCATTCGACCTTGGAATTCGAACATCCCGATCACCCGCATCCGGGCGCGGCAATCTATGGCCACGACTGACCGCGGTCAGCCTTCGCGCCGGTGCGGTCTTCTTGATGCGCGATATTCGGACACAAGCAGCAGAGCGACCCCGCTGACCACCGCGACGTCCGAGAGATTAAACGCAGGCCAGTGCCAACCGCCTGCGTAGAAATCCAGAAAATCCGTCACTGCGCCGAAACGCAGGCGATCGGCCACATTCCCAAGTGCGCCACCGATTATCAGCCCACAAGAAACCGCTTCCAGCCGACTTTGCGCCCGCATAAGCAGGATTGTTAGCCAGGCAACGATGCCGAGGGCAAGCGCCGAAAGCGCCCACCACGGTACGCCGCCCAGCAGGCCGAAGGTGACGCCGTCGTTGCGCAGATAGACCAGGTTGAAGCCGGGAAACACCGGAATTCCGTCCGCCAGGATGCTTCTGTTGGCGACGACGATTGCCTTGCTGATCTGATCGGCGGCAAGGGCTACAATTACGCCGGACAGCCCCAGGGTGCGGGGTGACATCATCCGCATCGTGGGTCAAAGCCCGCATGATGGGCTGGCGGAGGAGCGGGGCTTGCCGATGTGAGTGTCAACGAACCTGCCATCATTCTTGCGGCCCGCTGGCGTCGGCGGCAAGGATCGGAACATCGATGGTTATGTCGTCGCCGTCGTAGAATTCCAGCCGTAGCGGCAGCGTTTCGCCCTCGACAAGTGGCATTTCGAGATCGATCAGCATCACATGCATGCCGCCAGGTTCAAGTTTCAGCGTTTCGCCCAATGCGCCTCTTAGCTCTGGCACGGCGCTCATCCGGGCGGTACCCGTCGTGTCGAATTCGGTCTTGTGTAATACTTCGATAGATGCGCGCTGCGTGCGCGCGCCGATCAGATCGATAGTCGCCTGCCCGGTATTGCGCAACGTGAAGTATATCGCAGCAGAGCTATTGTCGGCATCGGTTGCCTGGGTCCAGGCTCTTTCAACAACCAGATCGCCGTCGGCGGTGGTCTGCTGAGCGTTGGCAGAAAACCCCATGAACGCCAGTATGATACCGGCAGTGACCCACATAAGACCCGTTTTCATCGATCTACCTTTCATTTGTCGTATGCGCTGTCCTGCCCAACGCCGGATTCGCAACTCTCGTGACAATCTGCAACCTCCAGCAACTGTAGGTGCAAGCGGAATCTTCGGATTATGTGGCGCTCCCCGCCGTTTTCGGATTCGCGCGCGTTTAACCAAGAGAAACAACGAAAACGCCCGTTCCGATAATCAGGCCGAACATGGTCAGGGCGGCAAGGCCGAGCAGCAGGCCAAGACGACTGCTTGACGCCGCTACGCGCGTTCGCTCGCCTGCGTCCAGGCCCGCGACAACTGCATCCGCATGGTCCGGCCCGGAGATCCCGTGCCCTCGGCGAAGGCGCCGGGTCTCGGTGAGATTCCAGTCATAAACGACGACGATGATTGCAATGATCGTCATCATGCTCGCGGGCACCCAAAGCACGAAACCGCCCGTCGTTTCGTCCGTCAGCGGTGCAATGCCGAAGAGCCGCCCTTCAATGTCGTAGGCGGTGTAAAGAACCCGTGTCTTGAAGACCGTGATCGCACCGAGAAGGATATTGGCGATGATCCCGGCGAGCAGCAGCACGATGCGCAGGAAATGCGACGGATCGGTCGGCCCGTCGCGCCTGCCGAAGATCATCGCGAAAAACAGGAAACCCGCCGCCAGCATCGTCAGATGCATCGCCCAGTGGATCAGCGGATCGAGCAGCGCAACATTGTGAACCGATGGGATCTGCCAGAAATAGAGCGAAAGGATGAACAGAACGAACGCCATGAAAGGCCGGGTCAGAAAGCGATACAGGCGCGACGCCGGACCTTGGGCCATGAGCGGCGCCACCACGCGCCTGCGCAGCGCCTCGGGCAGACCGGCAAGCAGCACCGCCTGTGGACGGGCCAGAACGACCAGCATCGGACCGATCATGCGTAAAAGCAGATGCTGGGTCTGGTGTGCAAGAAACAGCCGCTCGCCCATCGGGTCGATCGGCGATTGCAACGACAGAAAGAGTGCAAGGATGCCTGCCAAGAAGAGCGTATGCCGTAGGGCGGAAACCGGCTGCTTTACCGATCTGCGCCGGACTGCGCCGCGCACATAAACCGCGAGGATCAGCAGGATCGGGCCGCTGATTTCGGGCGTCAGGCTCCAGGCCGACCAGGCCGCTTCCTCGGCCAGACCCTCGCCGCCATGTGCCAGCGCGGTGCCCGGCGCCAGTGCAACAGCAATCAGCGCAAGAGCCCATCTGCGTGTGGGTGCCGGACCACCGGAATGGGTTGAAACAGTCGCCACGTCAAACTCCGGTAGGTTAAAGCGCATAGATGATCGTCGCGCCGGTGATCATCACCGTCGCAAACATCGCCGCCGAGATCAGCGCAAGCGTGCGACCCATGCGGCGATTGGGTTCGGTGGTCTTGAGGCGCTGCTCAGAGGCCGTCTCGGGAAATTCCAGCGCAGCGGCGTTCGATCCCGTCCAGTCGTTGCGGGCATTCCAACGCCGGACCTCGGCCGCGTTCCAACCGTTAAAGACCAGAATGATCGCCGCGATGATGACAAATGAGGAGGGCACCCAGATCGTGTAGCCGCCGGTCGTTTCATCGGCCAGAGGTGTGATGCCCCAAAGCCGCCCGGCGATGTCATAGCCCGTATAAAGCACGGTCTCCTTCATTGTCGTGAGCGAGCCAAGCAGGATGTTCGACAGGATCACCCCGACCAGCGCGAGCAGGCGCAGGCTCTGTGTCGCGCCCTCCGGAGCGTCACGCCGGTCGAGAACAACAGCAAAGAAGTTCAGTCCCGCCAGCGTCATGCCCAGGTGTGCTGCCAGTGCAAGCGGCGGCATGGCGAGGGCAGCGTTGTGCAGCGCAGGGACTTGCCAGACATAGAGTGCACCGATCAGCAATGCGAAGCTGACGTCGAGCCGTGTCACGATGCGCATCAACATGCTGAGGGCAGGGCGGCTCAAGACCTGCCGTAGCCCGCGCCGCATCCCGGGCGGGAGCCCCGCAAGCAGGACCGGCCGCGGATGGGCCAGAACGATTAACATCGGGCCGAGAAGTCGGATCAACAGGTGCTGCACCTGATGCGCCGCGAACAGGCGGGGCACGAAAGTTGCAAGAGGACCAACAAACGCAAGGACCAGCAGCGACGCTCCGGCAGCAAACAGCGTATGCCGGATGAGACCGACACGCTCGCGCACCAGCCGCGGCCGATTTGCACCGCGCATGTAGAGCCAGACCAATCCAGCGGTCAACGCAAGCACGATCGGGGACAGAGCCGGGCCGAACGGATCGAATTCCACGATCACCGCAAAGCGTCTGGCAGCGCAATGGCCAAGGGACAGTCACCACCTAGCTTGCAAACGACCGGCACAGTCCGCCCCAGGTCGCTCACAACCGAGATCCGCTGTTCATTCCCGGCGGCCCACTCCGAATTTCTGCCATTCATCGCAAGCAAGCAGCCTCAGTTTCCAGGATAGGACGCAAATATTTGCTGGCTGCTGTCGAGCTCCACCAACACCACGTCGAAGGCGTCGCGCGCGGTGCCGTAATCCATACCAGGTGACCCGGTGGGCATGCCGGGAGTGGCGATCCCCAAAGCTGCGGGGCGTTCCTCAAGCAATCGGGCAATTTCGCGGGCTGGCACGTGGCCCTCGACAGTGTATCCCGCAACCGTCGAAGTATGGCAGGCCCAGAGATCATCGGAGAACCCTGAGGCTTCCTTGGCGGCATAAAGTTCATCGCCCGAGACGTCGCGCACATTGACGGTGTATCCAGCCTCCTGCATGGCCGCGACCCAGCCGCCGCAGCAGCCACAGGACGCCTGCTTGAGAACGTCGATAACGGGCGATGACTGTTGCGCCATCGCCGTGGACGCCATTCCGAGAATGAATCCGCCTGTTATCAGAAGCTTTTTCATGATCATTTCCTCTTGTTCCTTGTTCCAATCGAAATGTAGAATCGTGTCGACATTGTTATTTTCACCTCTACGACCTCCAGCTGCTTTAGGTTCAAGTGAAAACCTGCGCTGCGCCCGAATGTCGCGCTATAATACAGCATCAGTTGACCGGACTGGCGTTTTGGGTCGTCGTTTTGCTGTCGGGCCAGACATCATCCGAACGCATCGGTCTTATCACGTCAAGACGCCTGGCCTGAGCCAGCCTTGGCGCCGATGCCCGCGCGGGGCAAAAGCACGATGAAAAGGGGCTTTCTAGAAATCATATTGCTTCGCGTTCTGTCGAAGGCGTGGACCGCACGCCCGACTGTCCATCGGTGCCTATTGCCTCGGCAATCCGGCGGCGGGAGTCGATCAGCCGACGCTTCAAGTCGGTCATGGATTCAACAGTATCCAGATCGGCAAGGCGCTCGTCGCGCACCGGGTCCACCGGCCGACCGCTCACCCGGACCTCGTAGTGCAGGTTAGGCCCCGTCGCGAGCCCCGAGGCTCCGACCCGGCCGATCATCTGGCCGGCATCGACGCTGTCGCCGATCGCCAGTCCCTGGGCGAAACCGCTCAGGTGCGTGTAGCGCGTGACCGTGTTGGCCCCGTGTGCGATTTCGACCACCCGCCCATAGCCGCCCCTCCGGCCGATGAACGCAACACGTCCGGCTGCCGTGGCGCGCACCGGAGTGCCGTAAGAGGCCGCGAAATCCATGCCCGTGTGCATCCGAAAATCGCCGTAGATCGGATGCCGACGCATTCCGAATACCGAGGTCAGCCGTGCCCCTTCAACCGGGGTCGAGAAGGTGCGAACAACTTCGCCGTCTCTGAAGATGGCCGCCGCGCCGGAGTTATCTGCGGGCCGGACAACTTCGAACAGATTGTCGGCGAGCGCGAGCGACGCATAGGTCAGTTGCGGTTCGCCTACGCGCGTACCGCTTGGCGTCAGTTGCTCGGTCCACAACAGCCGTAGCGTTTCTTCCCCTTTCAGATCGCGTCGAAAGTCGATCACGCCGCCCAGAATCCGGGACAGGTCGACGGCGAAACCGGTCGGTGCGCCGACTTGGTCAAGCGAGGCGAAAATTGATCCGTCAACAGTGACTTCGCCGGACCGTTCCGCGACACGGGTTTCGGGGTTGACCGTTTCGCTCGTCAGCCCGTCCGATTTCGAGACGCGAATCCGGACACCGTCCGACACCAAAAGTTCAACGGTTTTCAGGTTCCCGGCTGCGTCCTGCACCACTCTGATACCGTGGCCAGGACGAATCTTGCGCAGATCAAACTCACCGCCGACCGCCCCGGCGATCTCCGCCCGCGTCCCAGCCTCGATCCCGGCCTGCGACAGAAGCCTGTCCAGCGTGTCGCCGGGTGCGATTATGGCTTCCCAGACCGAGAGAACCTCGTCGTTGCGCTCCGCAAGTGAAATATCCGGGAGCACGGCTATCATGGGCCGCGCCGGCAGCCGGGGAACTCCGGTCAAGACTGGTGGTTCGTCGCCGTGCGATGCTATTCGTGGCAAGGACGTGTTCGCCGGTGGCGCCGTGGGTCTGTCGGGTGCCGATACCCAGACAACGGGTGAGCTGCCGGGCGCGGGCGCGCTCGGGAATACCACCGTCGCCGCCAGCCAGGCTGCGCCCGTCGCGGCGGAAGCCGCGGTCGCGATCGTCAGGAAGCCTCTGGTCTTCATGTTGCTCCTTCTCCGTCGGCGCCCATCGCGCGCCGGATCTTGGGCACTGCGAATTCACGCGGTTCGTGATAATCGATCGTCGTGACAAAGCGACCCTCGGCATCAAACAGAAAAACGCTCGCCGTATGGTTTATCGTATAGCCGTCACTGGTCGGTACTTTCTCGAACGATGCGCGAAACCCGGCAACGGCCCTCTCAATCTCGAGCAATGGCCCGGCCCAGCCGCGGATCGCCTCATGGAAATAGCCGACATATTCGGCCATCGCCGCGACCGTGTCCCGCTCTGGATCCACGGTTATGAACACGGTGTTTAGACGCCCTGCGTCAGCGCCCAATTCATCGAGCCACCCCGATATGTCTGCAAGCGTCGTCGGACAGACATCCGGACAGTAGGTGAAGCCAAAAAACACCAGGCTCGGTTGCCCGAGCAGGGATTGAGGGCCAACATCGTTGCCCTCATGATCGGTCAGGGCAAAGTCCATATTCGAAAGAGCAAGGGGCCGCGCACCGCGAGCAGTATCAGCCCCTGGCCCGTCGACCTGCCACCAGCCCAGAACCAGCGTGAATGCCACTGCACCGACAACGGCCGCCGCGAGAATTGTCAGACGCCGCACGTATTCATTCCTCCGGCCCGCGCGCACCCACGCCAAGCACCGGCACGGTCACTGCAACTTCACTGCCATCCCCGAATATGAGGATTAGAGAATAGCTCTCCGCTTCGATCAATGGGCGGTTCAGCTTCATCAGCATGGCATGCAGGCTGCCGGGTTCCAGCGCGACCGTGCCTGCGGGTGCGATCTCGATATCGCCCGCAGGGGCCATGCTGCTGACACCACTGTCGTCGGTCGCGGTGCGGTGCACCTGCGGCATCGCCGCGACTTCAGTCCTGAGACCGGTCAGAGTCATCGCCGAGTCACCGGTATTGCGGATCGTCATATAGGCGACGCCGGGCCGCGACGTGCCGATCGAGGCGCGCGACCAAGGGTCGCCTACGACAATGTCCTCCGGTCCGGCAGAAGCAAGGCCGGCCATCGCAGTCAGAGTCGCCATTACAATTATCTGAAACATGGATTTCATGGATTTGCTTCCTCAGTTTTCTTCAGCCCGTTCGACCTCTGACTTGACCAGTGAGCGCAGTGTCACTTCACCAAAGGGTTCAAGCGGCTTCCCGTTGACAAAGAAAGTCGGCGTCTGACGGATACCGATAGTCTCAACGTCCGCTCGATCCTGGTTCATAATTGCCACGATGTCAGGCATCTTCATCTGTGACTCAGCCGCTGTGATATCCAATCCGGCAGCGCCGGCGATGCTCATGACCGCGCCTGGAACCGAAGGCCCACGTCTCGCCCAACTGGTTTGGTTGGTCATCAGGGCATCCATAACGGGAAGATATATCCCCTGCATACGCGCGGCTTCGAGTGCGAGGATTGCGGCCTCGGAACTCTCGCCATGGAAAGGCGTATAGCGGATTACAACCCGAACGTCCTCGGGATACTGCGCTAGGATGTCCTTGACGATCGGATGAAAGGCGCGACAAGCCTCGCATGCCGGATCAAAGAATTCGACAATAGTGACGGCGGCATCTTCCGGCCCCAAGACAGGCGAGTAGGCACGGATCAGGCGGTCGGCTTGGGCGATGGCGGTTGGCCCGTCGCCGACTGGCGCGGGCCGGGTGGCATACCATGCACCGACCGCGAAGGCCGCGACAGCAAGGGCGAGGGTCGCGATCAAAAGCGGTTTTTTGTTCATGTTTTTCTTCCGTTTGCAAGTTTCAGCAGGCAAGCTGTGATGGTGCCAAAGGCACCGAGAGACAAGAGCGGGATCGGCAGGCCGAGGATTACCATGCCCTCGTCAATGCACGATGGGCCGGAGGCAGTGCAGGGCTGGATGCTTTCAGCGATCAGCCCGTAATACAGCCCCAGGTGCCAAAGCGCGATGGCCGCGCCGATCAGTGCCAGTGGTAGGCAGTAGACCCAGATATTCACATCCAACCGCCACACCGCAATTCCAAGGATCACCGCAAGCGGAAACATGAACGCCCTCTGATACCAGCACAGCACGCAGGGCGTCTGGCCCAGAACTTCGCCAATGAACAACACGGCCAGAGTGGAGACCAGCGCCAGCACCCACGCGGCGAACAGCCAGTGTTCCGAAGAATTGCGGTTTGTCGGCATCATAGTCTCCCATCGACATCGGCCAGGATTTCCTCGGCCGGCGTACCATAGGCGAAAGCCTTCACATATCCGCCCTGCGGGTCGAACAGGAAAAGCTGCGACGAATGGGCCATGGTATAGCCGTCAGGTGCCGCCGCTTCGGTGATTTTCTCATAGTAGATCTTGAAGGAGGCACCCGTCCGCATGATCTGGTCCGGCGTTCCAGTCAGGCCGATGATGGCCGGGTGAAAGCGCGGCACGAAATCGGCCAGTTGAATTGGCGTGTCACGCTCGGGGTCCACGGAAATGAACAGCGGCTGTACCCGGTCAGCCTGCGGCCCCAGATCGTCCATGACGGTCGCGACTTCGGCAAGCGTGGTCGGGCATATGTCGGGGCAATTGGTAAAGCCGAAAAACACCAAAAGCCACTTTCCCGCGAAATCCTCGTCTGTGCGCACCGTTCCCTGATGGTCGGTAAGCTCGAAATCGGCGCGAAACACAGAGGTCTCGCCAACGCCTTGTGTGCCGGAAAAATTCTCACGCCAGGACGGCGCAAAATACAAACCAACCGCAGCGAGCGCGGCAGCACCCCACAATACCCATCTAACGGTCTTCAAACTCAACGATTCGCCTCGTTCATCATTTTCCTGAGCACTCGTTACGACCTTCAGCAGGTAGAGGTTCAACCCGTAATCGCGCAAAACACGAATTGTCCTCTACAATGCAGAGTCAGGTTTGCCATTCGGCGAGAAACCGATCATAAGCTATGGTCACTGTAGATTGGAGATGCGGATGCTGACCATCGGAACATTGGCCCGAAAGACTGGCACCAAGGTGCAAACCATTCGGTACTATGAGCAAGTAGGCCTCATGCTTGAACCGGACCGCACCGAAGGCGGGCAGCGCCGCTATGACGGTGACGGGCTTGACCGGCTGGCCTTCATTCGCCACGCCCGTCAGCTCGGGTTCACGCTTGAGGCAATCCGGGAGCTTCTCGACCTGTCGGATGATCCGGAGAAGCCCTGCGATGAGGCTGACCAGATTGCCCGGCGCCAGCTACTTCAGGTCGAACAACGTATCGCGCGACTGGAGGCGCTGCGGACCGAGCTTGAGCGCATGGTCCATGAATGCAGCGGCGGCAACACCGCGGATTGCCGTGTTCTGGAAGTTCTGCGCGATCACTCTGAATGCCTCACGAAACACGATGAGATCGGCGCGTAGCCGTGAATCCGTTCGGTGGCTTTGCCAAGGCCTCGCCCGGTTCTTTGTCACGGCGCCGATAATCGGCCCGGCGTGGCAGGCCGCTGAACGGAATTTGATCCTTGGCCGCAAAAATCACCGCCTGATACGGTACGGGTTGCTGCTGTGATTGTCTCGGAGACGTAAAAAGCGTCGTGCGAGCTTGTGCGCATTCCGGCGTGCGCATTCTCACTCCAGCCCAAGCTCAATTCGACAGCAATTCTTTAACAACCGTACTTAATAGCCAATCGGGGCAAGTGCCCAGGGAACGTTCCACCCTGGTTGCGCTCCCTCCATCAGACGTCCGGCCTCTCGAAGTGTCGGAAGGGGTGCGGCGGAGCTACCTTGCTCTCGCGAAAGTGCACACGCTTCCCCGAATGTAGAGATCCGCAGATTCCGGCCTTTGGAGGGCAGCGCAGCAACAGTTGAAAAGGGCTGATTTTGTTGAAAAACTCTGAAATTTGAGATCTGTGATTTTTGGGCAGAGGCCCATTAAACCCAAAAGTCGGAACAGATCGACCGGGAGAGGCATAGCGCTGGCACAGGAGCAGCCACTGGCCAAATTGGCCGACCCCTCGTCTCCAAAAGTTGGTCGCTCTTTAAGGCGAATAATTATTCGATTTTCGCCAAAAACGGAGTTTTTCAACACAATCGGCTCGAAGCCGCCGCTCGCCGCACGGTTACTCAAAGTCCGCTTCCTCAGAAAGGAAGATATTTGAATCGCTCCACGGCGGTCGGCCGAAAGGTAGAGAAATTTTTTCGCTCAGCTTTGAAAATATGCAAAATGTTTGTACGTTCTTTCTGGGACAGGAACTGTGCGGGTCACCAATATGAAGAGATCTGAAGACGGCATTCAAACGCACAGCACTGGTGATCTTGTCAAGGCTCTTGCCACTGGCCACGGCACGCGAGTTGCGCTGGAGGTCACTGATATGCCCGACGAACTGGCTAAGCTTCTAGACAAAGGCCTTGAGGATCATTTTCGTGACCGTTGATCTTGATAAGGCCTATTCCGCCTGGTTCCGTGCATCGGTGCGCGAAGCGCAGGATGATCCGAGGCCAGCAACACCTCATGCTCAGGTGATGCAAGAGGCTCAAATGCTCATTGAGAAAAAGCGCAGTTCCCGATCCTCGAAGGGCGGGGGCATTGCTGAGGAGCGAACCAAACAGGTTTGAATGCCCAAGGGTTGCGGGTCACAACTTGACAAAATCAACAATTCACGTATATACATCTGTATAACCTTATGAGGTCTGCAATGATCGAAGCTAAAATCCGTAAAGTTGGTAATTCCGCTGTCATGACACTCAGCACAGAAATGCTTGCCCTGCTCGATGTCAAAGAAGGTGACACGCTTTACGCCGTGCGCACCGATGATGGGGGGCTGAAGCTGATGACAGAAAACCCTGAATTACTGGCTGCGCTCGAAGCTGCCGAGATCGTCATGGATGAGAACCGCGACTTGCTCCAAGCGCTTGCATGAGCACTTGGGTTTGGGTGCCATTGGCAGCCTTGCACGTCATCCATGATCGTCAAATCTCACGCCATGGTGGTGCTTCCGGAACTCGTGATCCGGCTCTTTTGGAGATGGGCTGCACGCGTCCGATGAATCTTGCTGCTTATGGTGATCCGGATGTGTTCGAGATTGCTGCGGCCTATGCCTACGGCATTGCCGAGGCTCACGCCTTTGTCGACGGCAACAAGCGCACAGGCTTTGTGACAGCGTTCACGTTCTTGCGACTTAACGGGGTATCTGTCCGTCCTGAGCCCGCGGTCGGTGTTCGAAAGATGGAAGGCCTGGCATCAGATCAAGTGAGTGAAGAAGAGTTTGCGGCGTGGTTGCGCGAACTCAGTACTGGTGATGTTTGACTGCTAAATCGGCTGACCGCCTTTTTGAAATTTCCCTAATCTCTTTCATGCTTAGTGCCCTGTGTCCGCAACCCTGAAAGGGAAAGGGGCTTTTTGTCCTGTGAACCTCAAACCGGATCACAAAGGACAGACATCATGGCCCATCCCAACCCGAAGCACTCCAATCAATCCACATCCAATGCGCAGCTCAAAACAGCCCTGTCGCTGATCGCCGCCGAGATCGCGCGCGGTCCTCTGCGCAGTTCCTCTCTCTCAAAGATCATGCGCGACACCTTTGGCGGCAGCGATGCCAGCGGGGCATGGAGCTGGCGAATGGCCTACGACATGATGCAGACAGCTGCGGTGCAGGCGCTTTTCTCAAATGCAAACGGCTCAGACTCCCTTGGTGCCGCCAAAAACCTTGCGATGCGTCTCCTGTCTGAGACCCGTCGCTCCGAGCAACAGATCCGCCTGCAACAGTTCTCAACCCCGCTTCCCTACGCGGCCCTCGCCGTGCGCGCGGCCGCAATCCGTTGTGGTGAGACTGTGCTGGAGCCCTCTGCGGGAACCGGCTCATTGGCGGGCTTTGCCAAACGGGCAGGGGCCAAGCTCATGCTCAACGAAGTCGATCCGTTTCGTCGGCGGCTGCTCGATGTGGTGTTCGACGCGCAGGCGACTGGGCATGACGGCGAGCATATCGATGATCTGCTGACATCAACAACAGTCCCCAGCGTTGTCGTGATGAACCCGCCGTTTGCCTCCTCGGTCGATCGCTCCCGCGATAAGCACATCGCAGCAAAGCATCTCATCGGGGCCGCGAAACGATTGGCACCCGGAGGGCGTCTTGTTGCGATCATGCCGATGGGCTTCACCCCGAGCGAGACGCAGCACATTGGGCCCGCGCGATGAGCCTTCTCACGCCGCGGCTGGCCCTCACCATCCCTGGCCATGTCTATCGCAAGCTCGGCACCAGCGTGGATACCCAGCTGATGGTCTTCGATAAGGTCGATGAGGCCAGCGAGATGATCCGCACCTCCGTCGATGATCTCGACGCGGCGGTCAGTATCGTGGACCAGATCGCCGCAACACGGTCGATTGTAGCGCCGGTGCCGGTGTCACGTTCATCGCATGCTCATCGCCCTCTGATGCAATCTGCGTATCGCAAGCCGCGCAAGCCTGACGCATCAAAGCCAGCTGCTGCCAAAGCACTTAAACACGCAGCGATACCGCTGTCGTTTGCCACGCTCGAGACGCCGCGCGAAAACACCCCTATCTCTGAGATCTATGCTCGCTATCGCCCGCAGCGGATCGACATTGCGGGTGCACAGGAACACCCAACGCCGCTGGTGGAAAGCATTGCGATGGCCTCGGTCGCACCACCCGTGCCTTCTTTGCGGGCCGCCGAGGGGCTGCGCCTGCCGAACCGATTGATTGCAGAGGGGCATCTCTCTGAAGCCCAGCTGGAAACCATCATCATGGCCAACGATGCCCACGGGCGGGATTTGCCCGGCAAGTTCACCATCGATGACGACCAGACCAAGATGCTGCGCAGTGATGAGGCGGCGGCGGCCCGTGCCTACCGCTTGGGATATTTCCTCGGTGACGGCACCGGCTGCGGTAAGGGCCGCGAGTGCGCAGGCCTCATTCTGGTCAATTGGCTCTCGGGACGGCGCAAAGCCGTCTGGGTATCAAAATCCGCCACTCTGATTGAGGACGCCGTGCGCGATTGGACCGATCTCGGCGGCTCGCCCGCAGATATCCAGCCGCTCTCGAAATGGAAGCCCGACCAACCTGTCACCATGGGCGACGGCATCCTGTTCGTGACCTATGCCACGCTGCGGTCCTCCGGCAAATGCGGTACGACACGTTTGAACCAGCTGCTCGCGTGGATGGGAGACGACTTTGATGGCGTGCTCGCGTTTGACGAGGCCCACGCGATGCAAAATGCGGCTGGATCGGAGCAGGGCAGGGGGGCAAAACCGTCCCAGCAGGGCCTTGCGGGTCTGCGCCTGCAACTCGCCACTCCGCGCGCTCGCGTCTTCTATGTCTCGGCGACGGGGGCCACATCTGTCCACAATCTCGCCTATGCATCCCGGCTTGGGCTTTGGGGCCAAGGACCTGAATACCCGTTCCCGAGCCGCGAGAGCTTCGTCTCAGCGATGGAGGCGGGCGGTGTGGCGGCAATGGAGGTGGTGGCCCGCGATCTCAAAACACTCGGGTTCTACACCGCGCGGGCGCTGAGTTTTGACGGGGTCGAATACGATGTGCTGGAACATGCACTGACGTCTGCCCAAACAGAGATCTACGACGCCTATGCGGGCGCGTTCCGCACGATTCACCATAACTTAGAGGCTGCACTGACCGCGACAGGCGTCAATGATGCCTCGGGAGAGACAAATGCCTCTGCCGCAAAAGCCTCCGCCAAGTCGCGGTTCGAGAGCACAAAGCAGCGCTTCTTCAATCATCTGCTGATGGGCATGAAAGCCCCATCAATTGTCAGCGCCATTCAGCAGGACCTATCTGACGGCTATGCATGCGTTATCCAAGTGGTCTCGACGGGCGAAAGCCTTTTGAAACGGCGCTTGGAGGTGATGGACCCCGATGATGAGCTGGTCGAAGGCGCGCTGACGCCGCGCGACTACGTGCTTGGCTATCTCGAACAGGCTTTTCCGATCTACACCCAGAAGCTGGTCGAGATTGACGGCAATGTCGTCGCAGAGCCACTGCGGGATGAAACAGGGGCCTTGGTCGTCTCCCGTGAAGCCTTAGCATTGCGGGACGAGGCGATGATGGACCTGATGGCGCTGGCCCCGATCCCCGCGGCACTGGATCAAATTCTCTGGGCGTTCGGGGATGAAGCCGTCGCAGAAGTCACAGGGCGATCTATTCGCCCGCTCAAATCGAGCGACGGCGCGCTCTTCATCGAAAAACGCGCGGCCAGCAGCAATTCATCCGAGACGCAGGCCTTTATGGATGGGGAGAAAAACATCCTGATCTTCTCGGATGCAGGTGGCACGGGGCGATCCTATCACGCGGCGCAAACAGCGAAAAATCAAAAACGGCGTCGCCATTACTTGCTGGAGCCCGGCTGGCGCGCGGACGCAGCCATTCAGGGACTTGGGCGCACGCATCGCTCCGCCCAGGTCAGCGCGCCGTTCTTCCGGGTCTGTACCTCGGACGTGCACGGCGAAAAACGCTTCACATCAACCATCAGCAAACGACTTGATCAGCTTGGCGCGCTCACGAAGGGCCAACGTGAGACAGGCTCGCAAGGCATGTTTCGCGAGGAGGACAATCTCGAAAGTCCCATCGCGCGATCCGCGCTGCGGGGATACTACGCCGATCTTGCCGCGGGGCGTGCGGAGGCGATGGGCTATGAGGTCTTCACAGATTGGACGGCATTGCGCCTGATCGACAAGGATGGCGTGCTGCTCGAAGAATTGCCGCCGATCCAGCGGTTCCTCAACCGGGTGCTGGCCCTTCCTATCCATATGCAAAACGCACTCTTTGCTGAGTTCATGCAGCGCATTGCGGACCAAACTGAACGTGCGCGGGATGCAGGTACGCTCGATCTTGGCGTTGAAACGCTGCGAGGCGAGACGATCAAACAGGTCTCGGCGGAGGACCTTTGGACCTGCCCGCAATCGGGTGCAGTGACACGTATCATCGGATTGGAAGTCACCGAACCTGTTCACATTGCGCGCGCCGATGATGCCCTTCGCAACAACTTCGACAAAGTCTCGATGGTCAATCGCGCGTCGGGGCGGGCAGGGCTGATCTCAAAACGCCCGATGCAGATGTATGACGACGACATCGTCACCCTCATGCGCAAGGTGGTTCGCCCAACTGGTAAAACTTATCTCGAGGAGGGCAAGTTTGAAGCCTCGGCTTGGGAGGCGGTCGAGCAATCAGAGTTCATCCGGCTTTGGGACGATGAGGCCGACAGCCTGCCCAAAACCACCACAACGAAGCTCTTCCTGCTCACGGGTCTCCTGCTGCCGATCTGGAAGACCATCCCGCCAAGCAACGAGCGTATTTATCGCGTCACGCCCGAGGGCTGTGCGAGCATGATAGGCCGCACCCTCAGCGAAGAGGGGGCCGCAGCCCTTCGGGCGCGGTTCATGAAAGGGACGCCTCAAACACCAAGTGAGATGCTGACAGCTGCCCTTGGGACGACAGCACCCATCGATCTGGGGCGCGGCCTGACGCTGACGCGCCGCCGCGTTGCGGGTGATGTGCGCTTGGAGATTGGTGGGGCGGACAAGGGCACCATCGATGTTCTGAAAGCCCTCGGGTGTTTTACTGAAATCATCGCCTTCCAGCTGCGTGTGTTTGTGCCTCATGGGGCGGGTGTCGATGCGGAAGCGATCCTAACCCGGATTGTGGGGAATGGAGCAGTGCAGCCGAGCGATCGGGCAGCCTAAAGAGAAAGCCTGCTTCTGGTCGGGTGTGCGGGATTGGGTCTAATCAGGTGCCGCTTCACAGCGGTGCTGCGCGCTTCGATCCCGTTCCTACCTCAACAGCAATCCAGATGGTCCTGGTCCCATCTTGGGGACAGGCATTGTCAAACACCCCCAACAAAAGGAACACACCATGACAGACACAAACATTGACTTCGCCAGCACAATGGAAAAATGGGCCGCCGAGCGCGATGCCGAAAACAAAGAAAACCGCGCAAATCTGCTTGCGCAGTTGCGCACCCTTGGCCTCACCGAGGTGACAGCAGAATATGAAGGCTACGGCGATTCAGGCAATGTCGAGGACATCACCCTGCAGCCGAGTGGCATTGCGCTGCCTTCTGAACTTTCCAACCAGCTAGATGACTTCGCTTGGGCATTTGCCTATCAGCAGCACCCGGGTTTCGAGAATAACGATGGCGGCTACGGCACGCTGACGTGGAATCTCACCAAAGACAGCATCGACCTCGATCATGCTGACCGCTTTGTCGACAGCACCCACAGCTATCACGAGGGGCTTTGATATGGCGCATCCCCTGCATCACGCCGAAAGCTCGGCGCGAAAATTCGGTGGCAAACCTTCCGACTATCAAGCCATCCATGATTGGTTCGATTCCTCCAAAGCACATATGGCGTTCTTTACGCATCGGGCCTTGCGGCATCACACGCAAGGCATCTTCGAGGCAGAACAGATGTTTGGCCTGGCGATCACAAATTCCGCGGGGCGCGTCATTCCCGTCCGCTGGATCGGCGAGCAGCATGTGAAGGAAGATTGTCAGGGACGCGTTCCGAGCATGGCCGACTGGTTCCGGCGCATCCAACCCGAGGGTTGGATGGCCAATGGGCATATTGATCTGGTGCAAACTGAACTTGGCAGCGATCCGAGTGCCGATTGGATCGCAGACGTCACTACCGGCAAAACCATCCTTGGGTTCAAGGATTGGATGGATGCGCGCACGGTCCAGTGCTGAACCAAAACCCTATCTGCACCCATCATCCAATCTCACCGCCTCCGCGACTTCACAGTCTCGGAGGCTTTTTGCCCCGACTAAGGAGCCTCTGATGAATATCGAAGACATCAAAACCGCACTCGATGCAGGTAAGACCGTGCATTGGGCCAACACTGGCTACGTCGTGCGCAAGGACCGTCTAGGACAATATCTGATCGTTTATTTGCCAAACGGGGCGCGATCGGTCTGACCAATCGTGCCGGAACCCAACTCAATGGTGCGGAAGGTGAGTTCTTCATCGCGGACTGTGAGATCGCCTTGCGGGGGCATCACTGCGAGGGTCAGTCAGAATAAATGGGAGGTGATCTATGCGGCACTGTCCCAATCCACAAATAGCGCGATTCCCCAACGGGAAGGTCGGGAGAAAGTTGAAAGCATCTGTCTTGAAAATCAAGGCCTGACTTCGCACCAAGGCCGATTTTCGCGAAGCAGAGTATTTGCTAAGATGAGCAGTTTCCGCATGACGGCGGTGATTGCGACTTTGAACGGCTTTCCAGCGTTCTTGAGTCTTTCATAGAAGCGCATCATTTCCTTATTCCAACGGATTGCGACAACCGCCGCCATGTAAACCACATCTCGAACCTGTTTCCTGCCGCCTCCGATTCTGCGTTGCCCGCGAAACTGCCCTGAATCTCGATTGATTGGCGCGACACCGGCGAGCGCTGCGATCTGGCGGGAGTTAGCTTGACCAAGTTCATCCAGCTCGCAGATTAAAGTCGCGGCGATTGTGGGTCCAATGCCTGGGATGGACGTTAGAATGTCGTACTTCTCGACCATCTGTGCGTCAGTCGCGATAAGTGCCAAAGTCTGTTCTTCCAAGTCTTTGCAGTGCCGCCGGCACAGGCGCACCCGCTCTTCGATCTGCGCACGAACATGATCTAGTTTGGTCTGTGACTTCTGTTGCTTGAGAATGGTGAGCTCATCAACAATCTGTCTCCGAGCAACAATCATTTCAGTAACTTGAGCATTTAGAGGTGATGGAGGCACTGAGGTTGGTGGTCGCGTGGCGTCACCGAACCGCGCGAGCATTTGCGCATCTATTTTGTCAGTCTTTGCCAATCGGCCAATTGATCTCGCAAAGTTTCGGCTTCGTGCAGGATTAGTAACAGCGGTATTGATGCCGGCTGCATGAAGTTGCTGATGAGCAAGCCAGTGATAACGACCTGTCGCCTCCAGAACCAATAGTTCGATCTGATGTTTACGGCATATTCGTAGCAGCAGCTCTACGCCTTTTCGATTATTTGGAACATTATGCCATTCGTTGCTTTGAAGGACATATGCGTCCAGCTGATCCTTGCTGACGTCCACGCCCATGACAGCAAGTTCTTCCGCTTTTTTGGTGGGTTTCTTTTCTTGTATACGGGACATCAATGACTCCCCTCCATCTGTTCAGAACCGGTCCAATAGAAAAGGGGCCGACCAAGCTTTCCAACGGTCCCAAGTGACCTTCAGGCTTTCGGTCCGGCCCCCCTGGGCAAGTTAGCAATTCCGTACCCAGTTTGCGACGTCCCGAACGAGGAAACGCTGCACCATTAAAGATACAAGCAGGCTTTCTGATTTGTGATCCCTCAAGGGGTCGAGAAAGCAATCTCGGATGGTCTGGCAAGACGTCGGGCCCCGATAACCCAAGAAGGATAAGACCCATGTTCGCAGGAACCCTTACCAAAAACGCCGACACCACCGCGGCAATCTTTACCGGCACAATTCGTAACACCAAGTTCGACATCGAGATCCAGTTGGAAACCCGCACCAAGATGTCAGAACGCAGTCCGGACTATGACGTCACCGCCGTCAATAAATCAGGCCGCAAGGTCCGCATCGGCACGGCCTGGAATGAGACCGGTAATACCAGCGGCAATCCCTATATCTCGATGCAGCTGGATGTTGGTCTTGGGCCGTTCCGCGTCAACGCCGTCCAGACGCAGGAAGCGCGTAAAGCCAAGAGCGAAGACTTCGAGATCATCCCGCTGGTCTCAAATGGGGCGATGAAGTCTGGCTCAATCTCAGGCGAATTGACCGCCATGGATGCTGACAATGCCTTCGCTGGTTACATCGCCAACATGATGTTTGATCTGGACTTTATGCTGATCGAGAATGACTACAAGACGGAAGAGACGCACCCAGATTACCGGATTGAGGTTAGCTCTCCAAAAGGAAAGCCGATCCGCGTTGGCTCCGCTTGGATGGCCAAGAGCAACCGGACGGGGCACGACTACGTCTCGCTGTTGATCAACACACCCGACGGCGATTTACGCGTCAACGCCGTGCAGAACGAGGAGCAGCGCGGTGGGCAGACGTTCTCGATCATCCCGTTTGTGCAGAGCGGAGATCAGCAGCCCGACGCAAGCGGTGGATTGTCACTGGTTGCTTGATCGAAGCGAAGCCATCGACTGACAGAACAGGGGAGTCGCGGCAACGTGGCTCCCCTTTTTCGTGTCTGTGCGGCTGAAAGGCACTCTACCCTAGTGAAAATCCCGGCTCGGGAAGAGCTTCTTTGCTTGTTCGCGTGGATGGCGAGCTGATGTCCTACCGTTGTTGCCAACTGTGTCGGTCGAACCTCCTTCGTGCCCATTGTCGGTTTCAAGTTGTGGTTTCCCCAAGGTTGCCAGCATCGGCGAGAGGTCTTCGATCCGTTCTGCAATTAAATGAACGACCAGCCCCTCACGTTCGATCCGACCTGTGACGCGCAACAGACGCCCCGCAATCACCGCTTTGCGGAACGTCTCATAGACCTTGCTCCAGACCACGACGTTGGAGACGCCGGTCTCGTCTTCTAGGGTTAGAAAGATCACGCCTGCCGCTGTGCCGGGCCGTTGGCGGGTGATGACAAGACCTGTCACGGTGACGCGGCCTGTCGCCGTCATCAATCGGTCATGTGGCAGACTCTCTGGTAGGCGTGGGCGCAGCAATTCCAGCGGATGCGCCCGTAAGGACAGGCGCAGCGACAGGTAATCCTCAATCACCTCTTGCCCGAGGGTCATGGCAGGCAGAGTGACCTCCGGTTCCACCCCACCTTCGCCGTCGATGCCAAACAGTGGCAATGGTTTTGGGGCACGCAAAGCGCGGGCCGCCCAAAGAGCATCACGGCGCGACAGGCCGAGAGCCGCAAAGGCGTCTCCCTCGGCGAGCCGTTCCAACGCATCTGGGCGCACCCCTGCACGTCGCCACAGGCTTTCGACATCTGGATAGCCATTGCCACGCGCCGCCGCAGTCCACTCTGCATCTTCTTCGCGCATACCTTTGATTTGGCGAAACCCAAGACGCAGTGCCAGTTTCCCATCCGCGCGGGGCTCCAGCGTGCAGTCCCACAGCGAATGGTTGACCGATACCGGCCGAACCTCGACGCCATGATCGCGCGCATCCCTCACCAGCTGGGACGGTGCATAGAACCCCATCGGCTGACTGTTCAGCAGCCCACAGGTGAACACTTCAGGGTGATGGCATTTGAGCCAAGCCGAGACATAGACCAGCCGCGCGAAGCTGGCCGCATGGCTTTCCGGAAACCCATATGAGCCAAAACCCTCAATTTGAGCAAAACAACGCTGTGCAAAATCTGCGTCATATCCCCGCGCCAACATCCCAGAGATAAAACGGTCCCGAAAAGCGCCAATGGTGCCCATGCGCTTGAAGGTGGCGAGCGATCGGCGGAGCCGGTCGGCTTCTGCCGCCGAAAACCCGGCAGCGACCACGGCGATCTGCATTGCCTGTTCCTGAAACAGCGGCACGCCGTAGGTGCGGCCCAGCACCTCCATCATCGCAGGGCCAAGGTCTTCGACCCTTTCCTTGCCCTGACGGCGGTTGATGAACGGATGCACCATGCCACCCTGAATCGGCCCTGGTCTGATGATCGCGACTTCGCAGACCAAATCGTAGAATGTGCGCGGCAGCATCCGGGGCAAAAAGTTGAGCTGCGCGCGGCTTTCCACCTGAAACACCCCGACGGCATCAGCGCGACACAGCATATCATACACAACCGGATCCTCTGGCGGCACATTCGCCAGCGTCAGCTGTTGCCCACGAAAATCTACCAGCAGCGCAAACGCTTTGCGAATACAGGTCAACATTCCCAAAGCGAGAATATCGACCTTCAGCAGGCCAAGCGCGTTGATATCATCTTTGTCCCATTCGATCACTGTCCGATCGTCCATCGCCGCGTTTTCAATCGGACAAAGTTCATCAAGCCTCCCATGGGTGATGACAAAGCCGCCCACATGCTGGCTCAAATGGCGAGGGAAACCGATAATCTCTCCAATCAACCGCGCCGTCAGCGTGACGCGGGTATCAGCAGGATCGATCCCTGCATCGCGCATCCGATCCTCGCCCGGTGCACTGGAGGACCAGCCCCAGATTTGACCGGATAGCCGCGCGATCACGTCCTGACTAAGCCCCATAACTTTGCCCACTTCGCGGATCGCGGCGCGGGACCGGAAATGGATCACCGTTGCTGTTAGACCTGCGCGGTGGCGGCCATAGCGTTCATAGATCCATTGGATCACCTCTTCGCGGCGCTCATGCTCGAAATCCACGTCGATGTCAGGCGGTTCACCGCGTTCTTTTGAAATGAAACGCTCGAAGATCAGGGTGATGCTTTCGGGGGGGACTTCGGTCATGCCCAGCAGATAACAGACCACGGAATTTGCGGCCGAGCCGCGCCCTTGGCACAAGATGCCTTTCGAGCGGGCAAAGGCGACGATGTCATGCACGGTCAGGAAATAGGAGGCATATTCCATCTCGCCAATTAGCCGCAACTCTTTCTCCACGCGTGCCGCGATCTTTGCGGGAGCGCCTTTGGGATAGCGCCAGTGCAACCCTTCGCGTGACAGCCGCGCAAGCCGGTCTTGGGCGGGTTCACCATCCTGCGCCTCATCGGGGTATTGATATCGCAGATCATCGAGGTGAAACGCGCACCTGTCTGCGATTTCCAGCGTGCGGCGGATCGCGGCGGGGTAGCGGTGAAACATCCGCGCCATTTCACTTGCGGATTTCAGGCGATGCTCGCCATTGGCCAGACGATGCTCACCGATACTGTCGATGGTGCAGCCGATCCGCAGGCAGGTCAGCACATCAGCTAGTGGACGCCGCGCCGAGCGGTGCATCATCACCTCACCCACCGCAACCATTGGCAGGCCGGTGGTTTGGGAGAGTTGCCCCAGCAGGTTGATCCGTATCTGATCACGTCCGTCGTAAAGTGGTGCCGCTCCGAGGAAACACTGACCGGGAAAAGCCCGCGACAGAGTGCGCAGCTCACCGGGCACATCAATCTTGGGCGTGCCTTCCAATAGATCGGGTGGCAGGGCAATCAGCACCATTCCAGCGCCCCACTCCAGAAGGTCTTTGCGCGTCAGGTGGCATTGGCCCTTCTCTGCCCGTCGTTTGCCAAGCGAGAGAAGCCGGGTCAACCGCCCCCACGCGGCCACATCCGTGGGCAGCGCCAGCCAGTTGATGGCGCTGTCGGTCAAGACAATCCGTGTGCCGGGGATCAACTTTGGCAGAGGTGTTTCGGGCGAAATTTGTGGGCCGTTTTCGCGCTGGTCCGGTTTCATCGTCTGGCGGCTGGAATGATCGGTGACCTGTTGGGAGCGGATCGCAGGGGCGTTCGCCTCTTGTCCCATGCCCGGCAAATCTTCGTCCCGTATCCGCTTGAGTTCTTTCAACGCAGAAAATGCACGCACCACGCCAGCAACCGAATTGCGGTCAGTAATGGCGATTGCGGCAAGCCCCAGTTCGGCGGCACGTATGACCAATTCCTCGGGATGAGACGCACCACGCAGAAACGTGAAGTTGCTGGTCACACACAGCTCGGCATATCCGCTCATGCAAACTCCCCTTGGGCATACCAGTTTTGCGCGTCCCGCGCGGGCCAACTTGATGCCTGTGGGGTATAAAAGAGCCACAAGCGTGGCCCCTCAAGGGTCTCAACCCGCCAATAGTCGCGCAGACCGCTGCGCCAAGCCGGATCATCAAACCACCATTCAGGGGCGATCCGTTCCGGTCCGGTGACGCGCAACGTGGTGAACTGCATGTTCCGCCAGCGGAAACGCGCAGGTGGTGTCCTTGGTTGACGCAGCGCCGCGACAACGACAGGTTCAGGTGGAAATATGATAATCGGGCGCTCTGGCCCTTGTCGGCGTGGCGGGGTCTCGGCTTTGCTATAGGCGGCGGGAGACAGCAGAAAGCTGCGCTCTGGTATCTTGCTTTGGGCCGGAAGCAGGCGCAACACACGATCAAAGCCCAGCCGGTTACCGAGGCGCGAGAATAGATCAGCCAGTGCATCCTCGTGTCGCAAGGTTGGGCCGCCGCCCAATTGCTCGGGGGGAGTGCTTCAGTTACGTGCGCAGTCAGGCGCATCGCATCGATGCCAAACCCCGCTTCGACCTCATCAACACCTTTGGCAAAGAGCGCTGCAATTCGCGCAGGGTCGCGCATCGCGCGGGCAAGGCCGATCTCGACTTGTGCTGTTTCCCGATCCACGCGGCGCAGTTCCAAGCGCAATCTGCGTGCGCCCATATGATGCAACGCGAGTTTTTCGCAGAGGCGATCCAGCAGGCGTGAGAGGCCCGCCATCACATCCGCCTGCAGGCCGATTGGTTCGGGCAAAGTCATGCGCACCCCGAAATGTGGAATTGCTGCCGCAGGTGCAACAGGTTCGGGTTGCACGCCAAGCGCCTGATCAAGCCGCATCACCAGACCTTGACCAAAACGACGAGCCAAAGGCGCACGCGGTTGTGTAATCAGATCGCTGATGCGGTTAAGCCCCATGCGGGCCAGCGCCTCGGCTGTTTTGCTATCGATCCGCAGGGCAGAGACTGGCAGGCGGCCCATCCTCTCGATAAGCTCACCTTCCAGGATGTTCCCGCCGCCATGGCGGGCCAAGGCGTGCGCCGCGCCACGGGTTTCTGTAATGGCGCTGGCAACCGTCAGACCGGCGCGTTCCAACCGTGCATGCAGATCGTCGCGCAATTCTGCCTCCCACCAAACAGGTGCGGCACACCGGTGATATCCGCGATCAGCCCGTCTGCACCATCCACCGCCACCATAGGCGCATATCGGCACGCCCATCGACGCAGAGCGGCAAGTGTCGTTGCTTCGCGAGGCAGGTCAGCAGGACGGGTGATGAGATCAGGGCAGATCGCGCGGGCGTCAGCCTGTGCTATGCCGCGGTGCAGACCTCGCCGTTCGGCCGTAATATTGAGACAATGCACATGGTCCGTGTTGCCTGACCGATGGATCAGAGCAAACGGCCCCTCAATGGGGCGTCTCCGCAGGCTCGTGTCGCTCGCCAACCGCGGAAACCAGATTGAAAGCAGTCGTCGCGCCATTCCAATACACTGTCCAGCTCTCTAATGTTCCCTTTTTGTTCTTACTAAGAGACCAGCGATGCGGAGTCGAGTCCTCAGTTTCTTTTGGAAGGGGGCTACAGTGCCAGCGTGTCTCCGCCGCATTGCTGCCTGCACCTTCACGAATTAGCATCAGTCCGGTGGTTTTTCCTGTTTCGGCGGCCAGTTGCAGGCGTCGACCAGCGAGGAGAGATAAAGGCTTGTCCGGCTCGGCTATCACCAACCCAACAGGTGCGGCACGCAAGGCCTCCTCAATCGACCAAAGCAAATCCAGCTCGTTCTGGGGGCGGATCACATGCAGTCGGTCCCCGACACCCTCAGGCAGGCCGCGCAACATCGGAAGATGTTGCGCATGGGCGGGAAGTACCCAAATCAGTGGCCCCGGATGCCGTGCCGCCTGAAACAGCGCAAAGGTCCGGCGGCCAAATCCTTCGGCCTCATGCACCCGCCGTGCCGCCAGTGCGAGCGGTTCGAGTGGTGCGGGATCAAGCCGCATCTTCACGCACACCTTCGGCGACGATTTTGAGCATACCATCTGGCAGCGGGCGCTGTAGTTGCAGAGCGTCTTCAGTCGGCGCAGTCAGCCATTGGCGCCATTCTTCGGGCTGCGTCAGGATGACAGGCATCGCTTTGGGATGGATTGGACGCACCTCTGCATTCGGAGAGCAGGTCAGAAACCCGAACAGGTCTGCTGTTATTTCGCCTTCCTTCAATTTGCGCACAGAGGTCCACTCGGTATGCAATCCGGCAAAAAAGGCCAGCGGTCGATCCTCGTTCAGCGCAAACCAGACCGGCGAATTGCGCGGTGCACCGGGCCGCTGATCAAGTTCGGAAAAGCTGGTGAAGGGCACAAGACATCGATGTTCTACACCAAGCCAGCGCCGCCAATGCGGTGAGGTAACATTGCGAATATTGGTCACGCCGGGATCGGTGCGCTTACCTTCCAAGAATTTTGCAGGCGTCGGCATCCCCCAGCGTGCCGCTGATAGCCGCCAACCGCCAACATCGTTGGCTTTGATGATGGGTGCCGCATAATCCGGCCAGATTCCGGTCAGCGGGGGCAAGTTGCCAATCGTGTCCTCCAATTGGTCGTCGCCCTCCAGCACGTCGTCAAAGAGGTGGCGCATCGCGTCCTGGCTTTTGGTTTGGGAATAGAGATTGCACATGAGCGGGGCTTTCAGGAATCTGGATTGATCGAATAATCTGGAACATTGCCAGAACAAGCAGGTCTTGGAAAGCCATCTTAGCTCGGCAAAGTCCGGCAGACTGCTCATGCGGCACTGTTTGCCTGACGGCCTCACCTGCTCGGCTGCGCGTGTCGCAGTTGAGCACAGGCCGCTGGCCTGTCGCGCATGCGGCCATGCGGCCTTACCGCGGCGGCGCACTTGGCGTCCCAGTTTGCCCGTCTCGCGAGCACGTCGTGATCCGGCCACGCCTGCGGTTTCCACTCTGGTCTGTTTTGCTAAAGCAAAACGATCCCGCCGCTCCATCCGCCTGCGTGTCCCGCTCCCGCCGCTTGCCTGCTCGCGTCGTGCAAACCTCGCGTCAAAACACACACACATGACTGTGGAAGCATATCCTCCGGATGGCCCCCAAATCAGCCCGCCTCAAGGATCGCAAAACTTTTCGGCGAGAGTTGGCTGTGTGGAGAGGTCAGTCGCGCGCGTGAGGTTGCGCTTGTTGTGAGCACGGCGCTTGGAAAACTTTTGCGCCCAGCAAGCTGGCGGCTGCGCCGTCCCTGACCCGGACAGATTCGGTGAACCAGAAATCGGCCATGCCCCCACAATCACGTGGTGGTCATCAAACTCAAACATCTGGAGATGAACACATGGCCTACGATCAAGCGACAACATACGAGACAATCGAACTCTTCGGTCTGACGGAGAAAGATGCACACCTACCAATCCCGCAGGACGATATCCTGAAAGACAGCATCATTCGCGAAGCATTTGAGACCCTGCTCGGGCAGTTACGCAACACCGGACTTGAGGGAGAAATCGAACCCCTCGCCCACGGGCTGGCAACAATCCTGCAGCGCCGCAAGGTGGCCCTCGGCAAAGAAGTCGACCGCACAGCTGACAAGATCGGCGCACTGGCAAAATGCCACGATGGATCAGAGATCGCAGAAACAGCTCTGGAAGAGGCGCAAGCGCGCTTCGTGCAATTGCGCGAGATCGTGGACGCCATCGAGACGATGGGGGAGGCCGCTGCAGAGTGCTACGAGGTCGAGACTGGCAATGCCTTTATCCCGGCATCGGGATCGCGCGCCAGCGTTCGGGCGCAAGAGACGGGTGCCGTCTTCGAGGCCAAGCAGCTTCTCGAACAGCATGATCGTGAGACCGCCGCCAAGTCAAAAGTCGAAGGCGTGCCGCTGATCGTGTCGGGGTCAACCGACTGGACCGACATCGACGTCATCTTCCGCACACTCGATAAGGTGCGGGAACGCATCAAGCAGAACCGCAATCAGGATATCTTCCTCTGCCACAAAGGCGGCAGGCATGGGGCGGAAATGATCGCGGCGCGGTGGGCGCGTGCGCGGGGCATCAGCCAAGCGCGCTTTGATCCGCGCTGGTCCGCACACGGACGTGCAGCACCGTTCAAGTGCAACGATGAGATGCTGGACGATAAGTTCGCCGCGACGGGGGTTGTCCTCTTCGGCGGCAACGGGGTCGCGCTGAACCTCGGCCAGAAGGCCGAAGCGAAAGGACTGACGGTGATGCGGGTCGCAGATCCAGCGAAGACATCGGGCGAGGCATAAGTCAGAGAGGGTCACCTTCGGGTGGCCCTTTCTTCGTTTGCACCGGCAGTGTGGTGAGTAGGACAATCGCCGTGAATCGATCCTGCTTTTGCTGGAACGCGAGATTGCGGGTCATCCCGACCAGATTGTGGGGTCCCAAACTGAAAAATGATCATCATGCAGAACATTAGACAGGCACGGTGTAACCTGTGCGAACCAAACCTTCTGTGATACATTAGGCAACTTTGACCTTCACGTTACGACCCAGACCCAATAGAAAGATGCACAAAATGGGTGGACTGAACCGACACCAGATGGCTGACGAATTCGCCATAAGCCGAGTTATACTCCAAAGCGCATGCGCCGAACACAATTCCGGGAAAGGTGTAGATTGATGACGAATTCATTGGCCGATAGCAAGATCGAGGCACAGATTCTGGCGCTGGCCAAGGAGCGGCTCTCGATGGTGAAATATCATGCAAAAAGCGATGAGATAGAACAAGTATTCATGATGTATCAGGGGCTGAGCACATTGGTCGAATTGGCTATGCCATCGGACTCTGCCCTTTCTGAAGGCACAAGGAAAGCGCTTCAAGCCTGTGAGAGTGAAGGCTCGCGTCTGTGTGGGACTTTTGTTTCCATGAAAGACACTTTGTAAGCCGATCACCGGTCAGCGACGCATGACGTTTGGGCCACAATTGACTGACAGCCTGCGGCGGAGTTATCCAGAAAAGCCGCCGTATCGTGTCAAGTATGTGCGACGCTCAACGCCCTCGCTTCAATCTCAGTGAACTAGACTGATGGCGAATGTGGTGGGACGGCTCATTGCTGTGTTGGAGATTACACATCGTCGCAGCCTTTCTCTCGATCATGCCTAGCAAATTTTTATTTTGATAGGTATATCCATGCCAAGCAAAACTTGGAAATGATAGGCATGATCTCTCTCAGCAGTATCGCGATGAGCGCATATACCGACCTGGTACGGCTTCTGAAGGACGACGCACTGTCCGGAGTTGACGGTAAACCGACACTTAAGCAGCGCGGCGACAAAGGGTATTGGTATGCGGCGCGCCGTGTTGGGACGGACATGCGGTTCGTCTACATTGGCGAAGATACCGAAGAAACGCGTGTGCGTATTGAGCGCATTGAAGATTTACGCGCGACCGCGAAGGAACGTCAGGCCGAGCGGTCGCGGCTGGTCCGGCTCTTGCGCGCAGAAGGCATGACGCCAACTGATCGGGCAACCGGCTCCATTCTTTCGGCTATGGCCGCTGCAGGGACATTCCGGCTGGGCGGCACCATCGTCGGGACAATTGCGTTTCGGCTTTATGAGGGTGAACTTGGTTTACGTCTGCCTTTGGGGGGAATGGCCAACACCGGCGACATCGACATCGCTCAATTCGAAAAGCTCAGTGTCGCGCTGGAGGATCAGGTTGACCCTGGGTTGGCTGACACGTTCTCGGCGTTGAAGTTTGTTCCTTTGCCGGCGCTTGATCAAGGGCGGACATGGCGATGGGCGCAGGGCGGCAGTGGCCAGTTGGTTGAATTCCTGACACCCGCCTTTGGGGATGAGACTATTCGCGATTTACCGGCTCTTGGTGTGAATGCGCAAGCGCTGAACTACCTCAACTTTCTAATCGCTGAACCGATCCATGCGGCGGCGATCTATCGATCTGGCATTCTGGTGCAGGTACCGCGTCCGGAGCGATATGCGATCCACAAGCTTATCATCGCAGATCGACGGCGAGATGGGGCAGGCAGCCTCAAGTCCGCAAAAGATCGCGAACAAGCGGCGTTTCTGATTGCGGCGTTGGCTGAGGATCGCCCCGATGATCTGGCCAGAGCCTACAGTGCTGCGCTGGAGGTCGGCCCGCGTTGGCGTGAGCGGATTGGCAATTCTCTGGGCCGCATGCCGGAGACGCGAGACATTCTGGACAGCATCAGCACGTGATCACTTCTCAAGTAAGTGCCGCCTGACAGCATCCCATCTCCAGAGGATTGCTTGGGGTTCGGCAGCAGTAACATCACCAGCTCTTGGACCGCAGATACGAAAACGTGCATGATGCTTTAGAACAGCCCATTATCCGACTTGGGCAGCAGAACAAATTCCACACGTTGCATCAAAGCGAACCCGACCTTCACCTCTATCGAGATCAACGAGAACTGTGGCGACTGCGATGTGGGGGCACACATTTGGGTCTCTTCTTTTTGCTCATTGATGTGGATCGCACGGGGTCGGACCGGCCGTTCCCTACGCTGTGCTCCGGCAAGCACAAATACGGCTTCCACGCCTTAGGCGCGGACCCTCCGCATTTGCGCTTGCGACCGGTCCTGGTGCCCCCGTGCCCAAAAGACCACATCGCAAAAAGGAGAGACCCAAATGACCAACCACTACGTCGCAACAGTTCCCGTCAAATACACCGATGGCGAAGGCCAGGAGCGCACCCGCTTCCAACGCGTCGGGGCTATGTTCCGCAACACCCGCAACGGGGATGGCTTGGAGTTTTTCAGCCTCAAGCTCGACTTCCCCGTCGGTGTCCAAGAGCTGGTGATGTTCCCACCAAGCTCAAAGGAACCCCAAGAGTAAATCCTCCCCGAGATTGGGCCGCCCTCAGGCGGCCCAATCTCTGCTCCAGAGATCGCTGTGCGGCCGGTTGAGACCCCGGCCATAGGCCGCGGTCACGGTTGCCGATGACAGGACTGCGGAGCAGTCCTGATGGTTTCTGCTGAGGTTGAAGAAGCGCGGTGACAGTGCTGCCAGCCAGCCTCAAGGGGGCCATCCCCAAAAACCTTTCGGCAAGAGCTTTCAGGTTTTTGCGGCAGAGAATTGGCACGCCAATTCTGGCTTCCCTTGACCCTGACTGTCTGCCCTGTCGGTTGAGTTCTGTCCCGCCCCTTCGTTTCTGTCCGAACATTACATGTTCAGACAGACCTCAGGCGCGGGTCCTGTTGAGACGGCTGACGTTGTCGCAAGCGGCTGGTGTTGGTTGGCGCCCTCTCGGGCGCGGCCTCGCACCTGCGGTGCTCGGCGTGAAACGGAATACAAGGCTGCCTGCGCCCTTAATCACCGTAAGTATATTATTGACAGATTAGTATAGTTTCGTATGGTGGGTGCAGCCTTGTATGAAGGTGGCAGGAAATAGGGGGTCTTTCTTCGCATGTCTCGCTCAGAACGTCTCACTGATGCGCAACGCATGGAGATCGTGCGCGAAGCCGCCAACGGCGTGCCTACGTCCGTGCTTGCGGAGCGGTTCGGAGTGACACCGCGGGCAGTGCAATACACGGTGAAGAGTGACGCAGAACGCCAGCGCGATACCGCCGTGCCGGTCTTGGCGGTGAGTGTGAAAGTAACTCCAGAAGAGATGGCAGCATTCGATGCGGTGCTGGCGTCAGCGGGGATCGAGACCCGCTCGGAAGGGCTGCGCCGCTTGATGCAAGCGGCAGGTGGCACCTTTGTGGCGGACGCATCGATGGCGGCAGAGATGGCGCGTTATCGCGCCTCTTTGAATGACGTTGGAAACGGTGTCGCCCAGATTGTCAAGCAGATGCAAAAGGCCAATCGGGCGGGGCAGGGATCTGGTGCAGAGTTCTCCGAGTTGCGGCTTGCGCAAATGCGCGGGCTAGCGCGGTTCATTCTCGACAGTGCAGACGAGATTGACCTGCTGGTGCGCCGCCGTCGCGATGCGATGCAGCTGGACGCGACAGCCGCTCTGAGGGAGTTCGCCCATGCAGCGGAATGATGCGGTTGGTGCCGTCACCGGAGAGATATTTGAGGATGGGTGGAGCCGGATCCGGGGCTCGATGCAGGGTCTGCATGTGGCCAAGCAAAAGCAGATGGTGCGTGCTGCTGCTGGACATCGGGCAGCTGTGTTCAAGGCGATCCGGGGTGGGGGCACGCACACCAAATCACAGCTCGCAAACCAGCTCGAATATCTTACGACAAAGTCCACCCACATCGTCGACAGCAGCGGGTTCCTGGATGGCAAATCCAAGCTTGAGCGCGGCGAGATCAAAGACCTGACAGAGCGCTTTGCCAAGCGCTGGAGCGCCGGGTTCAAACCCAAGCTGGGGCAAACCACACATTTGTTGATGTCCTTCCCAATTGGCACACGCGGGGAGGATGTGCGCGACATCGCGACCGACGTGGCCGAGCGGTTTTTCCAAACCGATGAGGGGCACTTTGATTACATCATCGCCGTGCATGAGGACCGTGACCACCCGCATGCGCATCTCGTTTTGAACCGCCGCTCGCAAGAGGGCGAGTTCTTCTATTTGGCGCGCAATCATCGGTTCAACTATGACGACTTCCGGCTGGCGATGGTCGAAGAAGCGGAAAAGTATGGCGTGCGGTTGGAAGCCACGCGGCGGGTGGATCGCGGCGAGGTGCATTACCCGGCCAAGACCCGCGAGGTTTATGCCGCCAAGGAAGAGGGCAGGGTGCCCCAAGAACGGGAACGCGTTAGTAAGGATCTGACCCGGACGCTTGCCGAGATCGCGAATACCAAGATCGTATTTCACTCGCTGGCAGCGGAAGCGTCTTCCGAGAACCGCGCAGATATTGCCCAAGTGCTGTTCCGTGCCGGCGAGGTACTGGCGAAGGGTGGTCACGTTGAAACCGCAGGAGGCATTTACATGGCCGAAGACGAAACGTTCGAGGATCTGCGCAGCCGTTGCGCGGAAAAGGTCACTAACATCACAGACCTGATCGCGGCAAAGCCGGATGCGGAGCGGCCCGCGCTGGAGAAAACCCTCAACGCCATTCAAGCGCGGGTGCAGCATATGCAGCCGCTCGGGTTGCGGTCCAATTCCCTCTCGGAGGGTCCGTCAGAGGGTGGGGTTTATTCTGAAGCCAATATTCAGCAAAGCGAACTGGAGCGTCTGTCTGAGCCACGGGTGCGCGCCCGCGTTGATGCAGCATTGCGCGGCACGGGGATCAGCACAGCGCAGGTTGTGGCCCGGATGGAGACAGGGGCACAGAACGCGGCTCTGGAACATCAATGGATTGCGGATGATCTGTCCAAGGTGGCCGAGGCGAAGGATCTGAACCTCGAGCGCCGTGCGGATTTGGAACAGGCGCGGGATATCCTCAATGATGTACATGTGCAGCTGGGGACCATGCTGGAGCGGGAAAGTGTGCTGCGCCGTGACGGGGTCATTGAAGAAGCCCGCGAGGTTCAGGCGCATGTGACTGATGCTCAGATCGAAACCGCTGCCAATGCCGTTCGCATCGAGACTCGGATTGAGGCCGGGACTAAAGATCGGGACGAAGCGGTGATCGAAAGCCGTGCCGTAGAGCGTTTGGAAGACGCACAGCGGGACTATCTGCGCGACCATCCAGAGCTGATTGCACGCCCGACCGATGTGATCCGCACGGATGAAGAGGGCAGGGCGGTGATCGTAGATCGGGCCGCTGCAGAGCGGGTTATCATTGAGGTTGAAGCGGCGCGGTTGGGCGCACACAGCAGCACGCCAATCTCGGTTTCCGTCACGCGCGACCTACAGGCGCGATATCCCGATATGCCCGAGCAATTGGCGGATGGTCTCGGCGACACATACGAGCGGGTTTATGAAGCGCGCGACGCTGAACGGGAGGAAAACCTTACGGAGCGCGAGACGGACCGGAATGAAACGCCCGAACTGTCCCGTGTTCTCGTCCATGAACGGGCAGGGGAATTGTCGTCGCCCTTTGAGACCGAAACCGAACGTGAGGCCTTCCGCACCGAGGTGGCGCGGGTTTTGGACGCGGCGCAGCTGGATCGTCTGAACGATGGCGACAGCGATGCTTTGGAAAACATCATCGAAGATCGCCTCGACCGTCTCTATGCCGCAAAGGTCTATTTGCAATCGGATGCGGCAACGGCAAACTCGGAGGCGTTGCGACAGGTTGTCGATGAGCTGGCAGATGTTGAAGTCGAGAGACACCGCGCGGCGGACGTGGACGGCGAGACAGAGCGGGGCCAGGTCCATTGAGTGGATCCATGGGCAAGGCTTGGATTGCTATCGGGGTAGTTCTGGTCACTTTGGTGGCGGGTGCGATGGGCTACACCATTGCCTCGGCTGTGCTGACCTTCAAGGCACTTGGGTTCAGCGCCGATATCGATTTTGGATATATCGCGCAGAATTACCTCTGGATCAGAGACAGACGGCCTGATGATTTCCAACTGATCAATCTGATCATCGGCGGTGCTGCCGTCGCGGGGCTGATGATGAGCCTTGCCCTGTCCGGATCGGCCCTTACTCGTTTTGGTCAGACCCACTGGCAAAAGCGCGGTGAGATGAAAGCTAACGGGTTCTTTGGAAAGCCTGGCACCGGGTTTATTCTGGGCAAATTGGGCGGCCCAAAGTCGCGGGCCCGCTACATCACCTCTAAGGTCTTTCCACATGCGCTGATCGTGGCACCAACCGGGCGAGGTAAAACCACCGGCTTTGTGATCCCGAACCTGCTGACATGGCAGGGGTCTGCCGTCACGTTGGATGTAAAGGGCGAGTGTTTTGAGGCGACAGCGCGACATCGTGCGGCCCAAGGTGACAAGGTCTACCGCTTCGCGCCCACGGACTGGGAAGGCAAGCGGACGCATCGCTACAATCCGCTTTTGCGCATCTATGAGCTGAAAGACCCCGCGCGGCAGCAGATGGAATTGCAGTTACTGGCGACCCTGTTCCTGCAAAGTGACAATGATCGCGTTCAAGGGCTTTTGAAGGGAGGAATTGATCTGTTTGTGGCTGCAGGCCTCTTGGCCTTCCAGCGCAAAAAGCCGAGCTTGGGCGAGATCTACCGGATCGCGGCCTCGGGGGGCAACAAGCAGAAAGAATATGTGGCGCGGGGCCACGAGATCGACAACAAAGCAGCAAAGCTGATTTTTACGCGGCTGGCCTCCACCAACAACGACACGCTGACCTCCTATGTCTCGCTTCTGATGACCTCAGGTCTGGACCAATGGCAGAACCCCGCGATTGATGAGGCAACGCAGGTTTCCGACTTTGATTTCCGCACGATCCGCAAAAAGCCAATTACGGTCTATCTCGTTGTCCAGCCCTTGATGGTAAAGCCGCTTGCGCCACTGATCCGGTTGTTTTTCTCAGACCTTCTCTCGGCGATGCAAGAGAAGGAACCGGGCAAAGATGAGCCTTGGCCTGTGATGATCATGCTCGATGAGTTCAACCGCCTTGGCAAGATGCCCATTGTGGTCGAGAGCATTGAAACCCTGCGCACGTATCGCGGCCACTTGGCGGTGGTGACCCAAACCATTCCCGCTCTCGATGAAATCTATGGTGAAAACACCCGCCGCGCCTTGCAGGGAAACGCAGGCGTAAAGCTCTACCTCACCCCGTCAGATGAAAAGACCATTGAGGAGCTGAGCAAGGCCGTAGGCAAGACGACCAAAACGGTGGTCACGCGGTCACGGTCCATTGGCAAGAATCCGTTCGAGGGGCGCAGTCAGTCCACACGGACGGAAGAAACGTCGCTACTGCCCGAAGATGAAGCCCGTCGTTTGCCGCTGGATGAAATTATCATGGTCGTGGATGCGCAGATGCCAGTACGGGCGAAACGGATCCAGTATTTTGATGATCGGCTGTTTGCGGCGATCCATAGCGCGCAGAAGGGTGAGCTGCCGTTTCCAGCGAGGGGTGGGGGTGGCGGTAAGGCGCACGGGCCAGATTCTTGCGGGTCAAAGCAGGGCCCGAGCCAAGCTGGAACGAGTGCGGAGCCTAATGCGCATTATGAGCGTCTACTTGGCTCAAAAGAAATCAGCTCAGGTATATCTGTGCCGCCCACCAAGAAAAGCTCAAAAGCTGTTCAAGCCGTTGTCGAAGAGGAGCAGCGGCAAATTGAAATGAGCTTTGCCGACCAGGTTGAGATGCAAATTGAGGAAATCGATGGTGGCGATAGAGATCGGCTCGATAATGTGGTGGATGATTTGGATGGGCTGGAAAGCCAGTTGAAGCAGGGGGAGGGTATCTCTGGTTGAGTGGGCTATGGCGCAGTTGAGCCCGCGGAGCAGGTTTGTGTTGAACCGGTCATTCGCCGCAGCTGAATTGAAGGCCCGCAGAGCGGACGAAGTGTGAATTCGCTGCGGTTGCACCAGCGGCAGCTTTGTGTCGAAGAAAGACCTTCAGATCGACTGCAACGCTGCCTGTTCCAAAAACGGTCCATTTGGTCATTCCATCCGCGCCCACGTGGAATCAGGCGCTTGGCTATGACAAAACTCCCCTAAAAAACCGTCGCTGTTTTGGCAGGTTTTCGACCTTCGTTAGGGGTGGCTGATGACGAAGGGGGCAGAATCCTACGGTAAGGTTTAAGCAGCCATTGGTGATCTACGCAGCGAAGGTGTCAAAAAAGCCCATCTTGCCAGAATGCTGTTTCGCAGCGAATGGCGGCTGTCGGAGTTCAGACAAGAATCTTCATTAGCCGCTCAGGTTTTAGGCGTGGTCTTTGGTAGCAATGGAATAAAACGACAGCCGCTTCATAAACTAGTATTTAGGAACGGTCAAAGTTGGAAAATATCCGAACAATAGGATTCTTTCTGGAAGTGTGGCAACTGCGTGCTTACAGTTAGTCCGCCTAAAGCTAAACGCTTACGCCAAATATGCTTCCCACGCCTGCAGTGATGGCCATAGCCGCCGCGCCCCAAAATAACACGCGGGCTGTTGCGCGTAGCTTCGGCGCGCCTCCAACTTGGGCTCCCAATGCACCCAGACCCGCAAGACAGATCAAGGTTGTGACAACGACGGTTGGAATGATCTTGTCACTTGGTGCAAGAATGGCGGCGGCGAGCGGAAGAGCTGCTGCAACTGTAAATGTAAAACCTGAAGCGATCGCGGCTTGTAATGGATTTGCCGTATGCACTTCAGACAATCCCAGCTCGTCACGCACATGAGCGCCCAGTGCATCCTTGGCCGTCAATTCTCGTGCAACCAACGCAGCTGTTTCGACGGTCAGCCCACGTGCCTGATAGATCGATGCCAATTCCGCTTCTTCCGCCTCTGGCGTATCGATGAGCGCCTGCTTTTCACGCGCGATATCGGCCCGTTCTACATCTGACTGCGAACTGACTGAAACATACTCGCCAGCGGCCATGGACATCGCGCCCGCTGCAAGTCCGGCAGCCCCTGCCAGCAGGATTGCGGTGGGACTGGGATCAGCTGCCGCGACACCTACGATCAGCGACGAAACTGATACAATGCCATCATTGGCACCTAGAACAGACGCGCGCAGCCAGCCAGCACGATTGATGTAATGCAGTTCCTCGTGTGCAGAGTCGTAGGGTAAGCTCATTCTTTTTCCTTTGAATTTATTGTTAAAGCGGCACGGAAGGTTACAGTGGCTGATAATCCACGTCCGGTTCGGTTTTCCAGATGCAAATGCCCCCCGTGTCTGACGTCAGCGCTTATGGGTCCAATTAGGCGTATTTGCTAAGAGAGTGTTTGTTGCTCATCGTAGCCACTGAGGAGTGGACGATGAGAAAGACAACGAAGAGCCCTGGCGAGAAGATCGTCAAAGACATCAAGCGCGCCACGCGCAAGCATTATTCATCCGAAGAGAAGATCAGGATCGTACTGGATGGGCTGCGTGGCGAGGACAGCATTGCAGAGCTGTGCCGCCGTGAAGGCATATCGCAAGGCATTTACTACAAGTGGTCCAAGGACTTCATGGAAGCCGGTAAGCGGCGTCTGGCAGGCGACACTGCGCGGGCTGCAAACACCGATGAGGTCAAAGAACTGCGCCGTGAGGCCAAGGATCTCAAAGAGGTTGTCGCGGAACAGACGCTCGAATTGCGTCTTCTCAAAAAAAGCATGACAGGCGATGGGGGCGACCACGAATGAGGTATCCTGCATCAGAGAAGCTGGAGATCATTCGTTTGGTTGAGGGCAGCCATCTGTCGGCGCGTCTGACACTGGCCAAGCTGGGTATCCCACGCACGACGTTCTACCGTTGGTACGATCGGTACCTGCAGCGCGGTGAGGCCGGATTGCAGGATCAATCCCCCAAGCCCAAGCACGTTTGGAACCGCGTGCCTGACGAGGTGAAGCGCAAGGTTGTCGACTTCGCCTTGCAGGAAACGGAACTGTCACCGCGCGAGTTGGCGGTGACGTTCACGGATCAGGAGCGCTATTTTGTCTCAGAATCCACAGTGTATCGGGTGCTAAAGGCGCATGATCTAATCACTAGCCCGGCCTTCATCGTCATCAAGGCAGCCAGCGAGTTCAAAGACAAAACAACTGCGATCAACCAGCTTTGGCAAACAGACTTCACCTACATCAAGGTTCTGGGATGGGGTTGGTTCTATCTCAGCACTGTCCTCGACGACTACAGCCGCTACATCGTCTCCTGGAAGCTCTGCACCAACATGCGGGCTGAAGACGTTACCGATACGCTTGACCTCGCATTGCAAGCATCCGGCTGCGACCAAGTTCACGTCGTTCACAAGCCACGTCTGCTCAGCGACAACGGATCGAGTTACGTCTCTGGAGATCTGGCGGAATGGTTGCAGGACAAAGGCATGAAGCATTCTCGCGGCGCGCCATACCATCCGCAAACCCAAGGCAAGATCGAGCGTTGGCATCAGACTTTAAAGAACCGCATCCTGCTGGAAAACTACTTCCTGCCGGGTGATCTTGAAGCTCAAATCGAAGCCTTCGTCGACCACTACAATCATCAGCGGTATCACGAGAGCATCAACAACGTCACACCCGCCGACGTCTACTTTGGCCGTGACAAAGCCATTCTAAAACAAAGGGAAAGGATCAAACGAAAGACACTCGAAGCGCGGCGCTTGCATCACCGACAGCACGCCGCATAATGAAACCAACCAGATGAGCCAAACTCTCACTTAGTTTAAGCTGCCATTGGTTCCAAAAACCCTGACGACGGACAGATCTCAAAGAGGTTGTCGCGGAACAGACGCTCGAATTGCGTCTTCTCAAAAAAAGCATGACAGGCGATGGGGGCGACCACGAATGAGGTATCCTGCATCAGAGAAGCTGGAGATCATTCGTTTGGTTGAGGGCAGCCATCTGTCGGCGCGTCTGACACTGGCCAAGCTGGGTATCCCACGCACGACGTTCTACCGTTGGTACGATCGGTACCTGCAGCGCGGTGAGGCCGGATTGCAGGATCAATCCCCCAAGCCCAAGCACGTTTGGAACCGCGTGCCTGACGAGGTGAAGCGCAAGGTTGTCGACTTCGCCTTGCAGGAAACGGAACTGTCACCGCGCGAGTTGGCGGTGACGTTCACGGATCAGGAGCGCTATTTTGTCTCAGAATCCACAGTGTATCGGGTGCTAAAGGCGCATGATCTAATCACTAGCCCGGCCTTCATCGTCATCAAGGCAGCCAGCGAGTTCAAAGACAAAACAACTGCGATCAACCAGCTTTGGCAAACAGACTTCACCTACATCAAGGTTCTGGGATGGGGTTGGTTCTATCTCAGCACTGTCCTCGACGACTACAGCCGCTACATCGTCTCCTGGAAGCTCTGCACCAACATGCGGGCTGAAGACGTTACCGATACGCTTGACCTCGCATTGCAAGCATCCGGCTGCGACCAAGTTCACGTCGTTCACAAGCCACGTCTGCTCAGCGACAACGGATCGAGTTACGTCTCTGGAGATCTGGCGGAATGGTTGCAGGACAAAGGCATGAAGCATTCTCGCGGCGCGCCATACCATCCGCAAACCCAAGGCAAGATCGAGCGTTGGCATCAGACTTTAAAGAACCGCATCCTGCTGGAAAACTACTTCCTGCCGGGTGATCTTGAAGCTCAAATCGAAGCCTTCGTCGACCACTACAATCATCAGCGGTATCACGAGAGCATCAACAACGTCACACCCGCCGACGTCTACTTTGGCCGTGACAAAGCCATTCTAAAACAAAGGGAAAGGATCAAACGAAAGACACTCGAAGCGCGGCGCTTGCATCACCGACAGCACGCCGCATAATGAAACCAACCAGATGAGCCCAAACTCTCACTTAGTTTAAGCTGCCATTGGTTCCAAAAACCCTGACGACGGACACGCCAGAGCTTTGCCCGTGGAGTGGCGAGACTGTACCGGCCTCTATGGCTTCGAGCGGGTCGAACATCGACGGCGCGCAAGGTCCATTATTTCGAAAATTACCCTAATTACCCCTACAGTTTCACTTCGCCAAACTGGTCTTCATAGGCTTTCATGGAATGCTGCAAGATGATTGCAAGGCGCTTTGCGGCAAAGGGGCTCATCACGACGCGTTTTGATAGCTGAACATCGACAGACTTGCGTTCAATATCCGTGCCCCGCCAGTTCTGATGGGTGCCAAACAGCAAAAAGAACTCTTCACGGTTGGCTGTGGCTGTGGCGATGTTGGCATAAATGCTTTCCATTTCGCCATCGTCCCAATTGATCGACATGCCATTGATGTGGTACCCTCAGTGCCTTTTACGACGTCTGTCTTGTCTTCTTTCGCCATTCTCATTCTCCCAAATGAAGGGCCCTTTGCTGCCAACACGTTGGGGTGCAAATGCCAGATAGTCTTTCCTAATCAATGTGAACGTTGCGACGCGCAATCACAAGCCAAACCCTGCGCATTGGGGGTGTGATGCAAATTTGCGATGCGGTCCTTAAAAACCTGCCGTGAACGTCAGTGGTCTTGTGTCGACAGCTGTTAATGTGTCTATCTGTGCCAGCGATGGGTGCGTTTACGGGGCTATATTTCGGCCAGAGTGACGTTTTGGGGGAAAGACAATTAAACGGTTTTACAACACTGCGGTGATGACGTTGGCAACGGCGGCCCTTTTTGGTTGCACAGATGCGCAAACCAACCGTGCCACATCGGATCGTCTGGCAGAATTGCGCAGCTTGGGTGTCGATCAAGAGGCTCTGGCCCAAGCGGATGAACGGCTCAACGCCGCCCTAAGCCGCGATGATGCAACGGGCGCGTTGGTTGCAGAATTTGCCGAAGATCCTGCCGTGGGATCAGGGCGCAATCGCTCGAATTTTTGTTGGGCCGGGCGCTGGATCGAAATACCGATATTGCCCGCGCGGTGCAAAACCTCAACCGTGCCGATGTTGCGCGGATGAATTCGATTTATGGCTACCTGCCGCAACTGTCAGCCAGCGCGACCTACAGCGAAATCGACCAAGAAGTCGTGCAATCTGACAACGCGGTCTTCAATGAGGGCACGGCGAACTATCCTGTCACGTCGCTGCGGGTGGATCTGGTGCAGCCGATCTTCAATCTCAGCCAAATTTTCAACATCCAGCTTCAAACCACGGCACAGACAGTGGCCGAAGTGGAATATATCGCGGCAGTTCAACGGGTCAGTTTTGACATCTTTGTGGCCTATGTGGACGCCGCCCAAGCGCGAGCAAAGGCGCGCAGTCTGACGGCCCGCGCCGCATTGTTGCGCAGCCAGATCGCGGCGGAAAACACACGGGTTGAACTCGGCCTCGACACAGCGGCTGTGCGCAACAATTACGCTGTAGAACTTGCGTCCCTGTCGTCAGAAGAAGCGATTGAACAGGCGCGGCTGGCGGATGCTTTGGCCGAACTGTCCCAACTGACGGGCACGACTGTCACAAATATCGACACAGTCACCCTGCCCTCTGGTATTCGCCGTGCAGAACGCAGCACATCTATTGCCGCGGGTATTGCGGCAGCAGAAGACGACAACCCTGCCTTGCTGGCCACAGCTATTTCCGTGGTCGAAGCGGAGTTAAGCCGCAGACAAGCCATCGCGGCAGATTTCGCACCTGTGCTTGATGCGTTTGCCAGTTTTGAGGATGAGACGCGCGAAGGATCTCGTTTCGGGGGTGGGTCCCAAACCCGCGACACAACTGTTGGTTTGCGCCTGACCATTCCGATTTTCAACGCCGACGGTCAAGGTTATCGCACAGCGGTCGAGACCGTTGATCTGCGCAGTTCCGCATTGGAATATTTCGCGATCCGTCGCCAGTTGCGCTCACAGATCACGTCGACCTATGAGCGGATGAGCAACTTGTCTGATGCCATCGCGCAGTCGCAATCCGCGGTGTCGCTGGCATCGCGCAATGTGACCCTCGAGCGCAACCGCGTGGCCTCGGGCGAAAGTACGGAACTGGCTGTGCTGAACCGTCAACTGTCGCTCAATTCCGCGCAAGACGCCTTGGAGTTCCAGCAGTTGGAGTACCTCAAGGCCTGGGGGCGCTATCAGTTTTTGACGGGCGCATCTTTGCAAGCGCGGGGCCTGTGATGGGACTGCGCTCTGCAAGCCTTGTCGTGGGTTTTGCCCTGTGCAGCACCCCTTTGGCCGCGCAAACCAGCGGCTTCGGTATCAATTGCACCATTCGTCCTTTGCAGGTTGTTGAAGTCGCGGCCCCGGTGCCCGGCATTGTCAGCGCGGTGCACGTGCGCCCGGTGATACGGTGGCGGCGGGCGATCTGATTGCAAGTTTTGATTCAGACCTGATCCAAGTTCAGCTGCGCGCAGCCGAAGCGCGCGCGGCGTCGACGGCAGGGCGCGATGCGGCAGAAGGGCAGCGTGCGGCTCTCGTGGCGCGGGTGGACCGGTTGGGCCAAGGTGTGGCGCGCGGAGCGGTCAGTCAGGCCGATCTGGAAGCAGCACGGTTCGAATTAGCGACCGCCATCGGCACCCTCAACCGTGAGACCGAATTACTGCGACTGGCAGCGCTTGAGGCCGAAGAAGCCCGCATTGCCTTGCAAAACCGAAGTGCGCAGCCCTGTGGCAGGGCAAGTGGGTGAAGACCTCATTGATGTGGGCGAAAGTCCGCAAGGGCGTCATGTTGCCATCATCTATGTGAACACGCCCCTTCGGGTTGAGGCCTTTGTTGCCACCCCCCTGCTGGCGGATTTTCTTGCCCGCGAGACGTTTGAAATTGTCGTCAATGGTAACACCAGCGCCCCTGTCGAAGTGACACCCGATTATGTCGCGCAGGTGGCTGATCTGTCGTCGGGCACCCAAAGTGTTTACTTCACGCTCACCTCGGATGAGATTTTGCCGGGCTATCAATGCCTGTTCCCGCTGGAGACAAACTAATGGGCGCGCCAATCCAAAAAGTTCTGCATGGGGCCGCGGTGCTGGGGTTCAGCGCAGGCATGGCGATGGCCCAAGATGGCGGCGCAGCGAGCCTAACTACAGGTGTCAGCTATTCATCGCTCAACGGTGGTTTGGCGTTTATCGGGGTGCAGGCGGATGATCTGCTGGGCACAGGTATTGATCTGTCGCTGGATTATCAGGCGGGCGATGACGGCGAAGCGCTGAACGGCTTTATCGCGAAAAGCTATGGGCTGGGCGACACCGCGTTAGGGTTTGATACCTTCGTGCGTGTGGGTCTCGGCGCGCAGACGGCGAATTTCGACTCCCGTGATTTTTCGATCGAGCATTTCAGTGCGAATGTCACCATGTGGGCCACGGCGGCAAATGGTCTGACCTATGACGCGCAACTGTTCTGGCAATCGGACACCTTGGCCGATTTTGATCCCAGCGTGTCGCCCCTTGTGGCCAATGATACGGATGGGTCGACGGCAACGGGTGTTTCCATTGGACTGGGGTATTCGACCTTTACAGATCGCGGCCCGCTTGCACTTGGCTTTGATATGGGCGGCACGCTCACGTACGCCACGTCCCTTGGGGATCGTGAATGGATGGCCGCCGAAGTGGGTACACGCTATAACACCGCCCTGCCCTATGGTCTGGTGCTGGCGATGCGTGCGGATGCAGGGCGAATCGAGGGACGAGGCGACAGCATCGTCAACATCGTTGATCGCGCGTTTATTGGCAGTGATGCCCCACGCGGATTTACAGACACGGGCATCGGACCGCGTGATTTTGTCGATGGCAGCGTCAACACAGCCCTTGGAGGCAAAACCTATTGGACCGCCTCTCTTGAGGTGCACGCCAACCGCAAATCCTGCCGTTTCGTTTGGCGCTTTTGTCGATGCGGGGTCTTTGTGGGATCTTGATGTAACGGCGGCGGCGCATCAGGCACGATTGATGACAGCCAGTTCGTGCGCAGTTCCGCAGGGATCGCGGTGTATTGGGATACGCCGATTGGCCTGATGCAGGTCAATGTCGCCAAACCCCTTCAAAGCCAAAGTTTGATGAGGAAGAGATAGTATCGCTTAACCTGAATTTTGAGTTTTAGGGCCGCGCCCTATTGCGCCGTTTGTCCAATCCGCGCGTTCAGATAATTGCGCCGCAGGTTCAGGAACACATCATAGAGATGTTCATAGATCGGCGCGTTTTGCAGTCGCAGTTTCAGGTATTGGGCGCGACCATGAAGCGCTTCGGGTGGCGCATTGATCGTGGCGATCAACTGGTAAGACCGCTGGCCCGTGTCCGCCGCCAACTGGTTGATCTGCACCAGATTGAACGCGGCAACCGCATCATCCCAAGGATTTGCGCGCCGTTCCAAAGGGAAAATACGGATCGCCATCGCGCAGCCGTGCAATGCGGTTTTCCGGAAACTGGCCGATCAAGACTGCGGTGTCGCCGGCAGGATAAAGCGCGCCGATGCGTGAGCCTTCCACCAGATACGCCCCTGTCCGGACTTCAAAGCCGGGTTCGAAAAATCCTGCCTGCTTTGCGTACCCATCGAGCAGTTTTTGAGAATTCAAAAGCAACGCCAGTTCGGTTTCGGGTGCTTCAAGTTGGGTGGTGGCAATGAGATTTTGAGTGGCGTTGCTTTGCACGACGGTGGCGCGTTGAAGCTCTGCCAATTCCAAATTCGCTTGGGCCAGCGCAATGTCCCCGTCCAGCAGGCTGTTGGTGAGGCGGTAAAGTTGCGTGCCTTCGGTCACGGTTCCGCTGTTTGCCACGAAGTCCAACGTGCCGCCCTGTTGGGTCTGCACGGCGTAGGTACCTTGCGCATCCAGCGCCATGGGCACGGTCACCTTGAACGGCAGCGGGATGAACATACAGGCCGCCACGACTCCTAGACACCGCCCCAAAAGACCATACGTCGACCTATAAATGTCTGTTTGTCCGCCACGGGCTCTGCCTGCAATTTGTTCAACAAGGGCGAGAAAAACATCGCATAGCCGCCCCAGATCGCCAACAGCAATCCAAGGCCGAAAAACCGCGGTAGGGTCAGCCAGAGGATCGTCAGCAAGATTGATCTTATAAAGGCCCGATGCCACGCCATACCAAAGATAGGCACGATCACGGCGCGTTTCGGGCCACGCCCCCTGCCCTCCAAACGTCGCCACGTAGCTGCGCGCGCTTTTGTAAATCTGCGCTGAGGCGCTTGAGAGATTGCGGTGCCCGATCCAGTCGGAAAATGCGAAATAGCCGTCCAATCGCATCAGAGGGTTTCCGTTAAACAGAATCGAATTGAGGCTGCTGAAAATAAAAATGTTCGCGGCGATGGTCTTAAAGAATGTCCCCTCCAACAGATACCACCACAAAGGCGAGCATGGCGATCAACAGGTCGACAAAGATACCCGCAAGGCTGATACGGATACGCTGGGCGCGGTTGGCGCAAATATCTGCCGCCGAGGTGTCCACGAACGGCAAAGGAAACAACCCGACAAAAATGATCCCCGCACGGCGCAACGGCACATGACAGCGCCGCGCCACCAAGGCATGCCCAAGCTCGTGAGGGAGTTTCAGAAACGGCGACAACAGCGCGAAAGTCGCCAGTCCCTCCAGCGAAATGGCCTGCGCCGCGGCCCCAAGGATCGCCCATTCGCTGAACAGACCAAGCCAGATGCAGACGACAAACAACGCGGCAACACTGGCCACGCCAGTGCCAACCGCCTTGCCACCGCGCCAGCCCATCATCATATTGTCCAAGATCGATGCCTTGCCAGCGTACAAACAACGGATTGAACGCTGGCTTGGTCGTTAGATCACTGGTGCATGCACTGCGCACGGTTTCAACAAAGCCGTAAACCGTCGCCATTTCTTCGGGATCAACCGATTGCGGATCAACGCGGCCTTTGCAGGGCGTTCAAATACCCGGCGATAATCTCATTGGTGAGAAAGATTTTGCCACTGCGCGGTTCATGCACCGCATAGCGCATGCCATCGCCGCTGGAACAGCTGACCTCAAGGCCGCTCAGAAAGTGAAGCCAAGTGTCTTCCAAGCCAGAAGCCTCATGTAATCGACCAAGGGTCGTGTCAGCCCGACGATGCGCGGGGCAGTACGGATTTCAAGTCTCGCAAAGCCCGACAGTCCGACCAACAGATCGGCCTGCCCGGCCTCCATCAGGCGCGCGCGCACTTGAGTGCGGGTTTCGCCGGTATCGGGGTTTGTGGTTTGCGTTGGCGCGCTGACGACCTCAAGCGGGAAGGTCTCATCGCTTAACCCGCGAAAAAAGACATGACCGGTTTGACCGACCTCAATCAATGCGGCGTCCGAGGGGGCGACATCGATCAACACATCAAATCCTGACATCGGCTGCAATGCCACAACGGGTGACCCTGTGGGCAGGAAATTGCCCCGTTCTCCCTGTGGTAGGGCTGTGACAACACGGCTTTCGCTCGGCGCTGTGACGGTCAATTGCTGTTGCTGGCTTTGCAATTGATCGCGCCGTAGCAACGCGATTTCGGCACGCTTTTCGGCCAGTTGGAATTCGCCAAGGTTGCCTGTGTTCAGGGCGTCTTGGGCATTGATCAATTCCAGACTGTGAGTGACGGTTTGTTCGACGATGCCGTTTTCAATTTCAGGAGACCGCAGGATTGCCGCGATTTCACCGCTCTGCAAAACATCACCAGGACGCACAAGAGTGTCTTCCAGAAACGCGCCGAACGGCAGTGCGATCGTAACCGATTGACTGGGCCGCGCTTGGGCGAAATTGGACACATAGACCGGGGCGGCATCATCAAATAGATTGCAGCGGCAACGATGGCCCCAAATCCTGCAAGGCCCCAAAGCCCTCCGAGTTTTCGCCCCTTCGCGCTCGGCTTGTCGATAAGAAGTGCAAAAAACCCATTGGCACTTTCCAGCGCTGCCGCATTGGCGTCCGACAGATCGACCCCGAAAAATACCAAACCGTTGTCCGTATCGTCAGGTCGAAAAAGCGTGCCAGTGCGCCCACCCAAACTAGACGCAATCAGGTTCAGGTCTGTTGTGATGTCCTGATCTGGTGGCGCTGCAATCACAGCGCCCAATTCATCGCGGAATTGGTAGCTGACTTGTCGGTGAAATAGAGCTTCGCAATCTTACCGCCCTTGAGTTGCGCCATGGCCGCAACACCGACCACGCCCGCGTCACGGATTGCATAAAGCGCTTGGCCCAAACGTTTCTTGGGCGGCATTTGGGACAATGCAACCGCAGCCGTTTTCAACCTTTGAATGTTGTCTTGCGGAGTGGCTGTGGTTTGGGTGGTTTGCTGTCGGGCCTGTGTTTCAACCGCGCGGATCAGGTCAGGCAAGGGCACGCCTTTGGGCAAGCTGCGGTATCCATGCACAAGGCTATGCCCCTGCGCCACAGGAGCGGCGCATAATATCCAGCCATCAATCTTGTGAGCCGTCGCGCGCGCGCCGCGCAGTTTATCAAGGCCCTCACTAGAAAAATCGGGGCATTCACCTGTTGTCGGCGGGCCAAGCCCCTGAGCGGTAAGCGGGGCAATAAAGTCGGGTGTCAGGGTCATCTGTTCCACAGGTGCCGATCACGTCACAATGCGATCTGGGGATCAATGGTCTGATCCTGCTCTGCGGCCGTTTCAGGGGCCTCACCGGTTTCAGCCGCATCGGCCAGAACGCGGCGCAACAAGGTTTCGAACACGGCCATATCCACGTCACTCTCCGCAACTCCAATGCTGATCATATAAGCGCGGAAAGCCTCAGTCAGGTCTTCAACGGCGAGATCAATGTCCGCGCCGAAATACATGGTTTCCGCAATGCGTTTGATGATGTCCTCATCGCTCAGGAACCCTTCGATCACGCGCAGGAACAACAAACGATCAGGCGCAACTCCGTCGCCCCGCTCAAAGGTGTTTTTCTCACCGAAGGGGGCCGTGTCAGAGGTAAAGACAAAACCGCGCGCACTGTCATCTTCGTCTTCCAAGTCATAAAAGCCAGCGCCCGCAAACACCCCAACAGAAGCTAAGACCTGCGCATTGGTCAGCACATCAACAGGCGAGAACGCGGCGAAATTGGCCTCCTCCAAAAGCCGTTCAGGGAAGGGCCGACAAGACCTTCAGGCAAGAACGTGATGAATTTCGCCGTGAACGCATCCCCCGCAAGGATATCAGTCTCTGTGTTGCCAAAGAACAGATCAGCGCCAAGGCCACCGACCACAACATCGCCCCCTGCTTGGCCATCCATGACGTCCACACCGCCGGTTTCAAAGGCGAAGTTGGTTTCAAAATCGATCGTTTCGATCTGCGTGTCGGGGTCATAGTCGCGGGTCACATCGACCATATCCCCGAACAGGAAGTCCTGACCTTCGCCGCCCAAAAGACTGTCCGCGCCAAATCCGCCGACCAGTACATCGTTGCCACCCGCACCGATTAGCGTGTCGTCAAATCCGAATTCCGGCGCGATTGATGTTACGGACATGATCCGCTCCACATGGCTTTGACCAGGCAAAACATCGGCAAAACTGCTGAGCTGCAATTCGCTGAGATCACCGATCAGCACGTCATCTTCGTCGCCACCCGTGATGATGTCTGTCCCAAACTGACCGATCAGAATGTTAGACCCCGTGCCCGTCGCGGTGATGACATCATCACCACCCACATCGGTGCTGGTATAGTCGAGCGTTTCAACGTCCGTTTCATTGCGGAACGTCAGGGTGCCAAGATCGCCAAGGGCAAAATCGTCGCCGATCCCCGTCTCAATCTCATCCGCCCCGAAAGAGCCAACAATGAGGTCATTGCCGTCGCCTGCGATAATTTCGTCATCACCGCCAAACGGGGCCGTGTCGGCCACCATTGTGTGCAGGTTCGCCACTTCGTCGCGGGTGATCGTCGCATTGTCCCCTGCGACCAAATCGTTGCCCCCAAAGGTTTCGGCGAAGTCATCGCCTTGGCTCAGAAGCACTTGGTCATCTCCTGCGCCGCCAAACACCGTGTCATCCCCGCCGAGTTCAGGTGACAGGAAGGTGAGCGTTTCGGTGCCCGCGCCAGTGTCCAGTGTCAACCGACCTTGGTCGGCAATCACGCGGTTGTCGCCGTCGCCTGTTTCAACGTAGTCATCGCCAAGGCCAAGGATGATAAAATCATCCCCGTTGCCTGCGATAATGCGTTCGTTTCCGTCCAGATCACTGAGGACAGGAAGCTGGCTGGTCAGATCCAGAACCCGTTCACCGTCCGCCGTGCTTTCATACGTCAGCGTGCCTTCGCCGCCGATCACATGCACTGTGCCGTCGCCCAGATCAGCCGTGTCAGACCCAAGACCGAGCACCACGAAATCATCGCCCAGACCCGCGGTGACGGTGTCATCGCCGTCTGTGGCACCCGGCACAATATCAGCGGACGTGATCTGCACAGTCAGGCGACCATCGGCGGATGTGGTCGTGTTCAGTGACCCAGATGAGGCCAGCACATAGGTTACGCCATCGCCAAGATCGGCAATATCACCGCCGCCACCCAGCACGATAAAGTCGTCGCTGCTGCCTGCGGTGATCTGGTCGATCCCGTCGTTGTTGCCCACAACGACCGGATCAGACACCAAAGACACCACCTGTGATCCATCAACGCCAAGGGTGATGCTGATCTGCCCTGAATCACCCATGGCAAAGTTCTCGCCTTCGCCCAATGTCGCGACATCGGTCGGGTTGGTGCCATCATTGATGCCACCCCGAGCACGACCAAATCGTCATCTGCTCCGCCTGTGTATGTGTCATTGCCATCGCCCGCCCAGCGCGGCTGGTCAGTGTGGTGGGGGCCGCTGTCAGCACATCAGATGTCAGCAGCGTGCCGTTGTCGGTCATCACGATATTCAGCCCATCGCCCGCAGACACCACGTCATCCAGATCACCGGTGAGGATAATATCGCGCCCCTCCCCCGTGATCACAGTGTCGTTGCCCGCAAATTGGGTGCTGAACGCGTCGCCCGTGACAGCGCCAAAGGACCCGCCAGGCACATCCGCTGCAATCTGTTCAATCGTCAGACGGCCATCATCGGTGATCAGATAGCTCAGCCCATCAGCAAGCGTTGCCGTGTCTCCGCCCATGGTGCCATCGGGCGCCATGGTGTTGCCGCCCAGAATTGCAAAGACATTGCCACCTTCTGTCGTGGTAATACTGTCATCACCAAACAGGGACCCGGCCCCGATGTCGCCATAGACGTTGCCGTCCGCATCGATGGTTTCCATGCTTTTGACCAACCGTTCGATCAAGGCGATCTGGGCATTATAGGCCTCGATTTGCTCCGGTGTTGCGGTGGTGGACAAAGGCAGAAGCCCCAGCAATGCGCGCACACCTGCGGGGCTCAGGAAGATCTGACCGTAATCCCCGATCATCGCCAGACCACCGTTGACAGAGGTCACATCGTCGTCCCCGCCACCGCCAACGACGACATCAAACAGATCATCTTCGCCAGAAACACCGAACGAGATTTGATCGTCGCCATCGTTGGGATCAACTGTGCTGACGATCACCGCATCGCGAATGTCTTCGCCGTTTACAAGGCCCCCTGTCGGCAGGAAATCACCCAAGTCACCAATGACGAAATCTCCTCCAAGGCCGGCATTGATCGTATCAGAGCGTTCACCGCCGATGATAACGTCATTGCCCGCACCTGTCGTGATGTCGTCGCGTGTGCCTGTGTCGGATGCGATTGCGCGGTAGCCGTCGACGGCCTCCAGAATACGGGACCCTTCGACCAATCCAAAGTCGCCAAACACGATGTTGTCGCCCACCAGATCGACGATAACTTCGGTGACATCCACATTCTGCGCGCCGCCCGCGATCAGGATGTCACCCCCTGCGCCGCCATCCAGAACATCCGTTCCAGCTGTGACAGACTCCATGCCCGTGGACACAAAGGTTTCGGCCACGCGGTTGGTGGACACGTTGATCTGGCCATAATCGCCCACCACAAGGTCGGCACCATCTCCGCCGGCAAGCGTGTCGTTGCCGCCACCGCCCAGCAAGATGTCATTGCCTGCCCCGCCGCGCAGTGAATCGCGACCATCGTTGAGGTCTTGCGTCGTGACCTGAAGGCGCGACTGCAGGTTATCAACGGCATTCGGATCGGTCAGATCGATCAGGGTTGCACTGGGCACCCCATCTGAATCCAGCGTGCGCACCTCAAGGTTGCCGCCCGACATCAGGTCATCGTCAAAGCCGCCATCCAGCAGGTCATTGCCTTCACCGCCGCCCAGAATGTCATTGCCATATTGGCCAAAGAAACTGTCAGCCCCTGCTTCACCGATGATGATGTCATCGCCGTCCGCGCGCATCAGGTGATCCAGCGCGCCAGAGGCTTCGTCGCTCGCAGAGACTTCGCCCCAACCGTAGGCGGTGTTGGCACCGCCGGTGAAGGTCACAAGGTCAGCGCCTGCCCCTGCTTCGGTTTGGGTCGTGCCCGTTCCGGTAAAGTTGATCTGGTCATTGCCGCCGCCCGTGTAGACATTCGCGTCCCCTGCCCCCGAGACAGCGATCAGATCATCCCCGCGACCTGTAAAGATATTGGCATTACCTGATCCGCCAATGGTGATGACTTCGTCATCGCCCTGCCCCGTCAACTGGGTTGATCGTGTATAAAGGTCTTCGAACGTAGAGAGGCTGTTGCCCACACCGCTCAGCTGCATGTTGGCGTTGGTGAACTGTGCAGCAATCGTCGCAGGAGTGACAAATTGCGAAATTGACTGACCGTTGGCATTAAACGTGCTGAGGAAGTGCTCCCGCATCCCGAAATCATCGCCACCAAACACATAGACCGTGCCGCCCGCTGCGGTGGTCAGGTTCATAGTGTCGGCCCCGTCTTCGGCAAAGATGTAATAGGTGCCGCTGCCATTGACGAGGTTGATCGTATCGGTTCCGCCGCCCGCAAACACCACATGAGTGCCGTTTTGCGCCAGATTGATCGTGTCGTTGCCGTCCCCTGTATAGGTGATCGACGCGCTTGTGCCGCTGGTCAGTGCAGAAAGATCGATCGTATTGGTGCCCTCACCCGCCGCAATGACAAGCCCGCGTGTTGGGTCAATCGTCTGGCCACCCGATGTCGAAAATACCTGTCCGTTGGATGTGTAATTCACGAAGCCATTTGCATTCACAACGATCGTGTCGTCCCCGTCTTGGGAAATCGAGGACAGGTTATTGCCTGCCCGCGCCCCGACATTCAGAACGGCTGTCGTGTTGCTGCCTGATCCGAACATATCGGCGATTTCAGGCGGCACCAGCGTCGGATCCAGCGTGTAACTAAACAATGTCTCGTTAAACACCGTGGTTGAAAAACTCAGATCAGGCAGTGGCGACGGGAAGTTGATGCCACCCCAAATGCTCAACGCCGCGCTAAAGCTGACTTCGCCTGTGAAGAACACACCAAGGATTTCATCAAGGCTCGGCGTCTCAAGCGTTCCTAGCAGTTCAACCTGTGCTATCAATTCTGTCAGACGCAGCTTGCCGTCGTTGTTGGGGTCCGTGAACGTCAGATTAACATCGCCGCCAATGCTGCCCGACGCGCCTGCAATGCTGGCGTTAAGACCAAAGTTCCCGCGGATGGACCCGTCAATCAGCGCACCAGGGGCGGCATCGATGAACACACCGTCCAGCAGCCGTTCAGGATCATAGGAATTGGCAAAGTTGACGATCCCGCTCAGATCATAGCCCACCGTCATACCGGCACTAAAATCAATATCGACCTCGGCGGTAAACGCATTGCGCACAGCACCGCTGATCCAACTCGGCAAACCAAGGTTGCCGGTGATCGCTGCAGAGATATTGGCGTTGATATCCGCATCCAAAAGGTTGAAATCCACCTCAACCAGACTGACGCGGTCAAAATTGCCAAGCAACATATTGAGCGCATTGGATGGATCGGTCAGCAGCGGAATATCAATGCTAATGCCCGGCCCCGACACTGCCGACGAAAAGCCGAAATTATAGTCGATGCCGATGCAGGGGAAAAAGATCGCATCACTGGCGCGGAAATCGGACAACGCGACCTGCGACTTGAAGCCCAGGAAGTTATAGGTGCCGATGCAAATGCCGCCGTCTGCGCTCGTCGGCAAATCGCCCGCAGGCCCCAACGATTGAAGAATACTGTTGATCTGGTTGCCCACATTGATGACCGGAAACACTGTGCTGATTGCGCTCAGCGCATAGTTCAGCGGCGTCACCGTGGACAGCTGGTTAAACACATCCGTTACCGGTGCCAACATGTCGCCAATTGGGTTGAGGACCGTGCCAACCATTTCTGCAATCGTGCCCGTTTGCAGGGCAATATTGTCAAACTTCAACTCGGTGATGATGATGTCGTTTGACGTGGCCTCACCGATAGGATTGGGCGGGATAGCCGCGACAAAGATGAAATCTGTCGTCAGTTCCGGCGCGCCGCTGCCAACATCAAAACGCGCGAGCAGATCAAGATGCATCTGGACATCGGCACTGAATGTGAAGGTGGCAAAATCGCCAAAGTCGATCTGCGGCAGGTAGACCGTCTTGTCAAAACGATCAGGCCCAAGCTGGTTGGCGCTCCCCGCATCTGTGGCCACAAGGCCCTGCAGTTCGGTTTCCGCAAACCCGTATGAGCGATCCAGTTCCAGACCCGCGCCCGTGTCGATCCCTGATTGGCCAAACAGATCAAGGCCGACGGTTGAAACGACGCTGGTCTGTGCGCCCGCCGTCGCCGTTGCCTCAATGTCGAGGACCCCGCCGACGTTGAAACCGCCCTCAAAATCATTGGCCGTTGCAGCAAAGATCAGGGCGATTTCGGGGCTGTCTGTATCGTTAAGAACAAAGAACCCGTCACAATCCAGCCCAAAGCCCAGGTCAATATCCATGGTCGTGGTCAGGTTGATCGTTGATCCGCTCTCTGCCTCAAGGTTGAGACCCGGAATCTCGAGCGCAAGGCCCACCGCAAGGTCGGCGTTGAAGACCTCATAATTGAACGACATGCTGCCGTAGATCGCAGGCTCCCCCGCACCGCCATAGATCGCAGCAGCAATATACTGTTGGTCCGCAGCTGTATCCTCGGGATCAAGCATCAGGTTCAACGCGCGGTTCATCAACACGTTGATCAGATCAAGCGTCGTCGGCAACGCGCCCGTTTCCGCCAGCGGTGTTTCCAGATCGGCGCGCACCTCGTCCAGCACGTCATAGACCAGATCATCAAAGAACCCTGCCCCAATAGCGAGATTCTCGCCAATTAACGGTAGATTAAGGTCTGCCATGAACTCATCAATGAAGCCCTGAATCGTGCCCGCCATCATGTCGAGGCCATTCACAATTGCCAATGGATCATTCAGCAGATCAAGAATTCCCGCACAATCAAACAGACCCACCCCGGGCAGGTTGAGTTCCATATAGTGGGGGCCATACGCGGCACCGCCAGACGGCGCGTAATAATCAAACGGCAAGGTGCCATCGGGCAAAAGATCACCCGCACGCGTGTCGCCAAGCACTGCAAGGTCCGCGATGGGTTCAGACAATCCGTCCAGTTCATCCTGCGTCAGGGCAAAACCGATCAACGCCAATGACTGCGCGTCACCGACAAAATGTTCGTCCAGCAAAGCAATCGCAGCAGCACGCGCAGCGTCCGTGTCACTGGCAAAGGGATCATCAAGATAAAGCGCGTTCAGCGCATCCTCAACGGTGCCAAACAGGTCGGCGGCAGATACAACGTTGTCGTTTGGATCGCTCGGATTGCCCGTGGTGCGCAGCAAAGTGGATTCATAGATGAAGCCGTGATCATCAGGATTCAACAGCCCGAAGGCCCCGCTGAACGGCAGGTCAATCCGCGTTTCAAAATCAACATCCAGCCCGAACAAGGGCAGGAAATCAGGGTCATCGGATTGGAAAATGCCATAGAGATGGGCAAAGTCATAGCGCCCGTCATCAGTGCCATCGATGTCTTCAACCACACCCGCGATATAGCCGCGTCCTTCGCCGCCACTGGCGCCAATGAACGCAGACCCGCCTTCAATCCCGACTTCAAGCGGACCAAGGGCCAGCACCATGTTCAGCCCGTCTGGCGTTCCCACGCTCAGGTTCGCGGAAATCTGAGTGGCCTCTGTGTCAATAAATACAATCGGCGCATCATGGCTGATATCTTTCGCCTTGAGCGCGGAAGACGTGATGTCCCCCTCGACCACATTATAGGTCGGATCATTCAGCAGATCGGCGAGTTCAATCGCAGAGGCAAATCCAAGTGCCTGTGCGATGTTGGATTCCTCAAGCTCAGTCACTTCAAAGGTGATGTCATGGCTGGTGTCATTGCCCAACACGCTGAAGGCAAAATCATCATACCCGTTCACTTGCGCGAAATTCGTCGTCTGCAAGGTGAGGTCATCGCCATTCGCCACAAACCGGAACAACTGGCTCAGCGTTGTTGTCGTGCCAATCACTGCCGTGTCAGACAACAGGTCACGATCCACGCCCGTCTCAAGCAGGACCTCGTTCAGCGCTTCGACCAAATCAGCCCGCGCCACACGGCTGAAATCTTCCTCAAGGATGACATCAATCGGGTCGCCATCGCCGATTTGAATGGCAAAGCTGTAGCCCTTTGACGCATCGGTTGCTTCCCACGGGGTGCCCGTGGCGTGGATATTTCCAAAGGCGGCCCCGCCCGTCTGAAGGCCCGCGGCCACGGCCGTGTAAGACACCTCAAACCCGAACTCGGGCAGGCCCGACTTGATCAGCGCATCCGTTGTCGTAAGGGCAACAAGCCCAAGATCATTGACCTCAAACTCAAAGATATTGCCGGCAAGGATCATAACCTCAGCCAGATCTGTGTTGATGGTCATGGACCCGAATTCTGCAGAGGTCGTCAGGGTGCCAAGGCTCAGCTCTCGCAGGGTGTCCGGGGCAGTGAAGCGCAATGCCTCGTTCAGCGCCTCAACCAGGTCTTCGGCGGTCATGCGGCTTGGGTCATCGGCGATCACAAGATCAAGCGTATCCGTCTGCGTTGATCCGGGCACTGTCACATCAATCGTCAGCGTGAACCCGTCACTGATCTGCGGGATCGTCGGCGGGATCGTCGCATCAGGCAGCGGCGGCGCGATGATCAATGTGCGCGGCTCAAATTCATCGGGAACCAGAACATCCAGCGACGTGAGAGTGACCTCACGCGGGTATAAGGATCGGTGCCTTCCAACTGCACAAACGCGCCACCTGCATCAGATGCGCCGCCATCAAACAGCGCGCCTGTCACATCGACGATATCAATAGAGAATTCATCCCAACCTTGGCTGTTGGCAAATGCTATTGTCTCAAGCGTCAATGCGCCCGTGTCCCCATCCAGACGCACCAGCAACAAACGCAAAAGCGGTGTGCCGTCGCCCGATGTGTCAGACGGGTCAAGAACGGAATTGTCGATCAGGATGGCATTTGCCGTGGCGGCGGGAATGCTTGGGTCAGCGGTATTAAAGGCCGTGTTAATCGCATGTTCGAGACCTTCGACATCACGACCCACTTCGGCGGCGACCTCAATCGTGATCGGCCCTGATCCCGCAATGTCGATGGTGAATGTAAAGGCCGCTTCCGGATCAACGGGATCCGCCAATGGAATGACCCGCGCAGGGTATTCATCTGGAACAACAAGATCGGCGGCGGGAACGGTGATCGTGTCAGTGCCCCCGAACAACGCCTCAAGTCCGTCGGTGTTGCGGTCTGTGGAATTGGGATCCTTGATCTCAATCACGAAATCACCGTCGTCATTGGTGACAAGATCAATGGTCAGCCCGTTGGTGCCGTCCGCATCAAACAGGGCGCGAATAGCACCAACCACATCGTCCAACGTCGCTTCTGGATCGCCTTCGGCTTGGGGAAGCAGGCTGTCCACATCCAGAAGGTAAGTCGCCTGATCGCCTGTGGTGGTATCCACCCAATCAATGCGCAGATCGTTAAAACCCGCACCATTGGTCACAAGGGATGTGACATTGGCAATCTCGGCCAAAGTGGTGTCGGCTTGGGCATCAGACACCTGCAAGCCACCAATGGCAAAAATATCAATCCCGAACCGCAGATCGAGACCAAGTTCAGGGTCCAGCACAAGCGCCGCATCCGCCCGCGCATCCACCAGATTGGTCAGCAGATCGCCCAGAACATCAACCGTTTCCGAGCCTTGGTTTTCAGCTTCTTCGTTGTCGTCGGCCCCTTCTAGCAACGTGGTCAGACCTTCGGTGCCCAGAAGTTCTACAAGATTGAAATTAAACGGAATTTCTTGCGTAAAGTCGCTCAGGAAATCGATATCGAGGGTAAAGAAAAGCTCACACACAGAGGCGCCTGTGACTGGGTCTTCGGTCAGCAATTCCAACGTGACGACGTTTTCCCCGAACACCGAGGCAAACACATCATTGATGTTTTCAAAACTAAAGCCCCCCGCATCGCGCAGGTCTTGCAGCGCGTCGTTAAACCCTGACGTGAAATCAAACGTGGCCAGCAGTGAATCGTTAAGCAGCGGCACATCTTCAAACAGGAACGGCAGGAATTCTTGCAGGTTGTTTTCATAGATCGCGATCACATCGCCAAGGCCGATCATCGCATCAAGAATAAGGTTCGGGTCCACCAGCGTCAGACAGGCAAGCTCTTCGATGTCATAGACGATGTCGGTCGTGTTCACCGGGTCAAAAATATCGCCGATCGAGGCAAAGATCGGTGTGTCTTCAAGGCCAGCGGGCGTCAGCCCCCCAAAGCCAAGATCAATCCCCTGAAGGTTGATCGCGACCATCACATAATCCTGCCCGTCCACACGGTCATCGCCGTTGTGGATGGTCAAGAGATCAAGGACGTTCTGGCGGTCCTCGGCGGCGGCGTCATCGGGATCCGCAAGAGTGCTTGGCGGAAGATCAAAATCAACGCGCCCCCTGCCCCGTCATCTATGATAAAATCGCGGTCATCGGCGGTCGGGTCGGTCACGAGCGGCGTGACAGCAATGCCGCCCGTCAGATCAACGCGGCCCAGCAAATCAGTCAGACGGCTGCCCGCGCCCATGTCGGTGCCCAATTTCGCAAGCTGCGTGCCCGTCAAACGGTTGGAAAACGCCCCATCGGACTGGCCGACGATTGTGATATCAAGTTCGGTGTTGATCGCGATAAAGTTTGCAGGGTCGCCTGCGTTGTCACCCGTGCCAACCCCGATCTCAACCATGCCGATCTCAAGACCCGCAACGATATTGGTCGCACTCGCATCCAGTACGGCGTTCAGCGACAGTTCATCAAAAAACACGTTGTCGAGGATCGAGGCAGAGATGTCCTCGCTTTGCGCAAAGTCTTCTTGGATGTCGAAGATGTTAAAGCCCGCGGCAAGGTTCAGTTCGGCGCTGAGCGTGCCCTCCAGCTGGGCTTGCAGATCAACATTGGCAAAGTCACCCAAAGACGATCCGTCAATCGACAGACCCGCCGTGACCGTCGGCAGGCCAGTGGTTATGTCGCCGTCCGCGTCGATCCCGCAGGCCACGAACGGATCAAAATCAAAGATCACATCGCCTGTTTCAAGATCAACCTCAATTTCAAATCCGGGACTGCCCGGTGTGCCAGGGAAACAGGGCAAATCGCCGACCGTCTCGATCATCCAGCCAAACATACCCTGAAGGCTGTTGGCCCGCGTCAGCGAGTCCAGATCAAGACCGATCTTGAAGTCTCCTACCGTCCCCGCGTCCAAATCAAACTGCAGGGCTGGCACGTTTTCGAACACGACAGGATCGGTGCCTTCGACAGGCACAGTGATCGTTGTGCTGACGGCGGTGATCCCGATCCCCTTGAGATCAAGCGCCGCGTTGAATTCGTCCACAAACCCTTGCAACAGATCGCCGCCCATGTTGGCGCCCCAACCGTCTGTCGGCTGGTTGATGTTGACGGTCTGGATTTCATCGCCGATCTGAATATCAAACCGCAGTGAATTCATACCGCGCAGCACGTCGAGGTCCATCTCGTTCAAGGTCACGCTGCTGATCTCGCGGTGGACATCCAACGTCGCGACCTCAACCCCGCCCACATCGCCCGTATCAAGCTGCGGCTGCACAAAGCCAAGATCGCGCAAAGACGTCCCGCCAGAATTCACATCCATGCCCAAGGACTGCACAGGGCCCGTCCCGCTCAGCGCAAAGGTGATTGCGCGGTTGGCAATAGACACAGCCCAACCATAGGTGCTCAGCTGGGCATCGATCAAACTGGCGAGCGCATCAAACGCCTCATCAGTGATGTTGCCAAAATCATCGCGTTCTGCCCAATCGGTGATATCGATGACAACGTCTTGGCGGGTTTCAATGCCGTCCGCATCCGACCCGAAAATCGCAAACGTAAGCGACGTTTCCAGCGCAATTGCTTTGGCCTGATCATCGCTTAAGGCGCTGCCCGTCTGGCTGCTGAGATCTGAGGCAAGGTCAACAAAAATACCCGTCTCATCAATTTCGTTGAAATCGACAAAACCGACCGTTTCGGCAAACCCGAAGTCACCAGGGTTGGCCGCGAAGACATCAGGAATCGCCTGCAAGATATCAGCGATCTGGCCAAAGCTCTCAGTGATGTCAAAATCCGTCAACGGTATCCCGAGAGAGAACCCCGCATCATTGAGAACAGATGACACCCCGTCACCTAGCGAGTCAAAAAAGCCCGAAAAGACATCGGTGCTCGCCTCATAGAACGCATTGGCCAAACGGTTCAGCGGGTCGATAAACTGCTGATCAATGCCTGCAAAACTGGTGACGTCGAAATCGACATCCACGCTGTCGCCAAATCCCGCAACGGTCGGGTCGGCGGTCACACCACCAAAGGTGACCGATTGCGTCAGGCTCGCCTCAAAGCTCACACCGGAATCCAGCGACAGCGGCAGGTTCATATCAAAGTTGAACCGCACAAGGTCCAGCATCGCGGCGGCATCAAGCTCCAGCAGTTGATCGGCAACGTCCGCATCAAGCTCTGTCGCGCGCATGGTGAAATCAACGGCCCCTGCCCCCGTGATCGTCGCGGTTTGAACCGCATCAATCAGCGGGTCCACAGTATAAACCGACTGCACATCAACGCTCAGGCCGGTCCACATGTTGCCCGCATCAAACAGGCCGAAATGCCCCGTCTCAATCGATGTCACCGTGCCGGTCAAAAGCCCAACGGCAGTCTCAGGAATATTGCCGCCAAGCAGCGGATCGGTGAAGTTGATGCCCGTGCCCGTGTTCAGGCCAAATTCAAACAGCGCGGCAATAGCTGTGGGGTCGGTTTCATCACTGGCAAGGCCGATATCTGTCAGCGATAACGTGGACGTGACGGTATCTTCATCGCTGGCCCCGACCGCGCCAAGATCATCCGCCACCGTGCTGGCGCTGATCGAATATTCAAACACGGCACTCTCGCCCGTAAAGGCGAAATCAATCGGCAGGATGGTGCGCAGGTCCGCGTCCAGATCAAGACGATCCAGCAACGTTTGAACTTGCGGCAATTGCACCGTCACCGCGACTTCATCCGCGGTGGTCTGGGTGAAAGTAATCATGCTGTTGTTGTTTTCGTCGTCCACATCCACCAAAGACACATTCTGGATTTCAGCGAGATCGGCGCCTGCCAAAACGGAATCATAGGCGGCAAGGAAATTGGCCTTTAGGTCGTCGACAAATAACTCAAATTCCAAGTCCGACAGCATTTGATCCGCCGGGGTCAAAAAGGCGGTCACGGGTGCAAAGGTGGGGCCATCTGCATTGTTTCCGGTTCGAAACTCAATCGTGATGCCGTCAAAGAACGTATCAATGCGATCTGCGGCGTCCTCACCCGTCCACAAAAGGTCGTCGCCGAAAATCTGGTTGATCACCGCGTCCGAGTATAAAATATCCGACAACGTCGCGCTCGGCGGATAGACATCCCCGTTGATGCGCAAACTAGGACCGATACTGTCGATCAGCTCAAGCGGGGTCAGGATGACGGGGTTTGTTAAACCGCTCCGCAAGCTGTCCAGATCAAGCGCGTCGGTGGCGATAAACGTGGCGGGACTGAATATCTCGTTCAGGTCAGTGCGGTATTCCTCAACGACCTGCATGCCAGACAGCCGCACCCGTTCAAACAGATCTTCCAATTCGCCAAAGCCCGTGCCGTCCTGTCCTTCCACCAACGAAAACAGATCGTCCATGCCATCAAGGCCAACGCCGAGTTCTGTTTGCAGCAAGTTAAGAAGGCCTGCCTGCTCGGGATCAAACTGTTCTTCGAAGGCACGGATGAGGGCGGACATGCTCTCAATCGTGGCTTCCAGATCGAGCGTGTCGGAGAACGAAAAGTCTAAAGACGCGTTCAGCAAAATACGCGGCTCAAGGAGCTCGAATGGTTTGTCGATTTTTCCCAAGCATTCGCTCCAGTGAGGCAAGGTCTTAAGGCTTGCCGACGCTTAGTCTTTGTCAATAAAACTAATGAAACTCGGTAAAAACAACACCCTGCTTTTATATATCGAGTCTTGTCGCGGAAATCACTCGTTTTGTTAGGGTCGGGTAAAGGGACAACCGTGCGCTGGATTGGTCTTCTTTCTGAGAGATTTGGACCCATCGCGTTTTTCTGCAACCCTTTGTGCTCGTTTAATCCTCCTTGCGTCCGTTTCAGTCCCATAAACAGTCACCTTTGGTACAGCTAATACTATCCAAAGGAGCGGCTCCAAACAGCGGCACGTCAAATTTGGACATGTCGGCAGCGGCTTTCGGACCAGAAAACATAGGTCTAGCCCATCTCCTTAGAATCGATTCCGTAATCCGGCAGAAAGTCGCGCGCCCGTGTCGCAGCCCTAGCAATCCCATCGGCAAAATCATTGGCATTGGTTTTCTAAATCTCGCCCCGCCAAACACGCACCCAATAGAGTTCCTTCGCAGCTGCTCTTTGGTTCACATCCCTAACGTGCTGATGCCGGATGAAATCCCTATATGTCTCGACGCCATCGCCATATTGACGCTTAGGCACAATCTCCACCAATTCAGCTCTTCGCGCGCGCAGATTTTTGGGCGACAAGCTGGATAGCCAAGTCATTCGTCGATAGACACTTTGTAGAGATCATCTTGCCACTCTCGCGTTTGCTTCGTCTGTACCGCCTTCTAATCACTACTGTTGAGAGGCCGCGACCAAACCGAAAGCAGACTTTGCAGTGGTTGCGATGAACGGCAGCAAAGTCCGCCTTCTGTGAGTCCGTACGCGGCGCAGCGAAGGTCGGCAATCCGTCGGTTCGTTCTTTCAAGGCTATTTGAGATCGGCGGACTCTCAGAGAGATAGATGAGACGCTCTTAAAAGCCTAATTAGGCGTTCGCGCATGGCAAGTTCAGCCAATATCGAGTGTACCGCCGCTCGCCCTCACGGGTCAGAGCTGCGATCTCAACCATGTCCTGAAGATCACGAGTTGCCGTCGCTCGCGATGTTCCTGTGATCGAAATGTAGTTCTCCGCACTCAAGCCCCCTTTGAACCCATCTGGTCCTTCCCGGAACATTCGTTCGATTGCCTTGGCTTGGCGGGCGTTCAGCTGGGGGCGATGCCGGTCATAAGAATTACCTGTTCGTTGGATCACAGACCGGCGGCCGCGCCGCCGCTATCGCCTATACCCTGATCGAAACCGCCAAGCTGAATGATGTCGACCCGCAGGCATGGCTGGCTGATACTCTCGCCCGCATCCCAGACTACAAAATCAACCGCGTCGATGACTTGCTGCCTTGGAAAACCACTCCATAGGGCAGTGAGGCCGGACGCTTACACCATAGGTCGGTCAACAATCTCAACTGGAAGAAAGCACGGCTCCGGGGCAGTCTGTTCTTCGATGGCCTTCAGGTCAGGCGCAAATTTTGGATCACGCAACCACTTGTGGATCAGATTGGTGTTCATGGCGTACCGCCGCGCAACCTGTGCTACCGATACCCCCGGCGCGCATGTTTGCGCACAGATCGACACCTTCTCCTCATCCGACCAGAACCGCTTCTTCTGACCCTTCTTGCCCGCCATATCTGCCCTCAAGATGTCCACTATCAATGGTGAACACTATCAACACACTCTATGAACCGTCAGAGCAGCCAGGCCGGACGCTTACACCGCAAGCGTCCGGCCTCATTGCTCAAAGTTGCATTCGCATGACGCACCACTTGTCCATAGGCAACTTTGGCGTACAGCGGTCTCCGAAGACGCTAAAGCGATCCGATTTCCGGTCAGCAACAAACTAGGTAATAATTGACCGGTATCGTGGAACCGACGCCGCATCTGCGTTGTCGAGGTCAATAGCTTTCCATGCATTCCGCGTGCGCTGATATAGCTTTTTGTCACCTGCATAAATTTCGTTGATGCGATTGCGCAGCTTCGGGGTAAGAATACTGTTCTTTTGAGCCTTCTTTGGTGACTCGTTTCTTTCCGATGTTCCTAACAAGTCTTCTATCCCAGGAACGATCCCGGACAAAAGAACCCTGAGATGAACCGTAAGGTCTTCGACCAAGAGCAGCTTTAGGTCGCATTTTTCCAAGATGTTCTTTCGATACATCTGCGGTGTCCAATGCGCTTCTTTAGGGAGATCAACCTCGTCGGACAGGTTGTCGCCGAGCCAGTCTATGAGAATGGCAATGTTCTTGCGATGCTCCTCCGCGCCTTGTGGAGTGCCAATCAGTCCTCTCTTTGCCTCCAAAGTTGCTGCAAGGGGAACGTAATTCTTACGTCCGGGCCCAACTACTTTGTCGAAATATAGCGACAGAAACCGATCGATCGGCTTGCGCACGACCGTAAACGCATGTTCTTCATGGGCGATGTCGACGGGAGTGAGGTTCAGATCACTGGCTCGCGCGAAACGCTCATCATCATCATGAACCCTAATAGGAGCATCGTGCGATTGGCCATGTTGAAGTCGCCAAAGCACGTTCTTAACGTAGGTGCAACCGCACTTCGGGATCACTAAGTAGCGAATAGGAAAACCGTCAACTACAAAAAGCCGTTGAGATATTTTGTTCGGCTCGGGAATGGCGATCTCCGAAGTAGCTTTAATTGAAGTGGCTTGAACTGAAGTGTTTGCCATCAAAGGAGCCTCCGCTCGTCACTCGTTTAACACAAACTGCACTTTGCGAAATCGCTAGTCAACGCGTCGCATCATACTGGCGTTCCCACGCTTCAAGAGACTGCCCCGTCGCAGAGTGGCACTCTTGTTTTGGTGAGGGAAGCTCACCTTAGGGATTGATACATCTAAGAAATCGCACAGTTCATGCCATCCATCGCCTTTGTCCCATGAGACGTCAAGCAAATGGTCAGTCAACCCCTGTTTCACAAAGTAATCTCGGACGCTCCTGTTATGTTGTTCGTAAAGCTCAAGGTAGTGTTCCTCCACACCAACGGGGTTCGCAAACCCAAAAATTCGCGTTCTGATCGAACGGGCAGCATCGTCGTCATGCCGATTGGCATGGTTTTTAATGCTGTTTAGCCATGCTACGGAATCTCGCCTCGTCGTCAGGATGTACTTTGCTTTGTCGCCGTAATGGTCAAGTAATTGATCCATCATCAAGGGCCATGGCCAGTCAGACAAGCAATCAAATCCTTCGGCAATCGAAAGCAGTTCGTCAAACCGTCCTCGTGCAAAAAGATCAAAGTTTGCTGGGAGCCAGTGTTGCGAATTGTAGCCAAGCTGAAGCAAAGCATAGTGTAGGGACTGCGTGCCAGTCTTGTTCAGCCCGATACCAAAAATCTTCAATGTCTCGTCTCCAGGATATACTCCGACAACATTATCGGTTGATCCTAAACAAGCCATTTACCTAGCTGGAAACTGCACAAATTTCCATGGCCCTTAAGTATGGCATTGCATTTCCCCCTCAGGTTGTGGTGGTTTGCAACTCGTATGCAGCCCAAACTCAACTTAAGAGTCCGACCGCATTCGTAGTGACGGGAGCTCGATCTCCTTCAGCTCGAGGTGGTTTTTGACAACGCTCGAACTCCAAATGCACCATGTCACGAACCAATGGTTACCATATGGTGAGCGGAGGTCCGCGCAGCGGTCTGTTCGTTAGGCATTCGTTAAGGGTTCTTAACGAAACTTGACGCAACGTAGTAGTTTGGGGACTAACATGGAAAACAAAGAATTAGTTGAGCGTACATTGCTAGCGATTTCTGAAGCCGACCGGCTAGGGTTTACCAACACCCGTGATGCTCTAATTGAAATAGCACACAAACTGTTCGCAACGGATCAATCGATAGATGCTAGATCTGTGTTGGCCTTGAAGGCGTTAGACTTCTGCGCGCATTGACAACTCAGTTCGAATTCCGACTCATCTTTATCAAACTGTGGTGCCTCGTTTATAAACTAGTAACCTTTTCAACCCTAGATAGAAAGAGGCAACAGGGATGGGGAAATTATGTCGGAACACGAGTGGATTCTTTCGGTATTAGAAGATCTAGGAACCTACGCGCAACGCAACAATTTGCCTGCGCTCGGGATGACTATCAAACAGGCGCGACGGATAGCCAAACATGAGATTTGTGAACATGCGAGGCTAAAGAACACTGCCCGTCCCGCCAATGTGTCAAATCAGAATCTTTCGCGCCCTTACAAGGCCAACTAAGAAAGACATTAGGAAACACGAGCACTGTCCGTCGTCAGGGTTTTTGGAACCAATGGCAGCTTAAACTAAGTGAGAGTTTGGCTCATCTGGTTGGTTTCATTATGCGGCGTGCTGTCGGTGATGCAAGCGCCGCGCTTCGAGTGTCTTTCGTTTGATCCTTTCCCTTTGTTTTAGAATGGCTTTGTCACGGCCAAAGTAGACGTCGGCGGGTGTGACGTTGTTGATGCTCTCGTGATACCGCTGATGATTGTAGTGGTCGACGAAGGCTTCGATTTGAGCTTCAAGATCACCCGGCAGGAAGTAGTTTTCCAGCAGGATGCGGTTCTTTAAAGTCTGATGCCAACGCTCGATCTTGCCTTGGGTTTGCGGATGGTATGGCGCGCCGCGAGAATGCTTCATGCCTTTGTCCTGCAACCATTCCGCCAGATCTCCAGAGACGTAACTCGATCCGTTGTCGCTGAGCAGACGTGGCTTGTGAACGACGTGAACTTGGTCGCAGCCGGATGCTTGCAATGCGAGGTCAAGCGTATCGGTAACGTCTTCAGCCCGCATGTTGGTGCAGAGCTTCCAGGAGACGATGTAGCGGCTGTAGTCGTCGAGGACAGTGCTGAGATAGAACCAACCCCATCCCAGAACCTTGATGTAGGTGAAGTCTGTTTGCCAAAGCTGGTTGATCGCAGTTGTTTTGTCTTTGAACTCGCTGGCTGCCTTGATGACGATGAAGGCCGGGCTAGTGATTAGATCATGCGCCTTTAGCACCCGATACACTGTGGATTCTGAGACAAAATAGCGCTCCTGATCCGTGAACGTCACCGCCAACTCGCGCGGTGACAGTTCCGTTTCCTGCAAGGCGAAGTCGACAACCTTGCGCTTCACCTCGTCAGGCACGCGGTTCCAAACGTGCTTGGGCTTGGGGGATTGATCCTGCAATCCGGCCTCACCGCGCTGCAGGTACCGATCGTACCAACGGTAGAACGTCGTGCGTGGGATACCCAGCTTGGCCAGTGTCAGACGCGCCGACAGATGGCTGCCCTCAACCAAACGAATGATCTCCAGCTTCTCTGATGCAGGATACCTCATTCGTGGTCGCCCCCATCGCCTGTCATGCTTTTTTTGAGAAGACGCAATTCGAGCGTCTGTTCCGCGACAACCTCTTTGAGATCCTTGGCCTCACGGCGCAGTTCTTTGACCTCATCGGTGTTTGCAGCCCGCGCAGTGTCGCCTGCCAGACGCCGCTTACCGGCTTCCATGAAGTCCTTGGACCACTTGTAGTAAATGCCTTGCGATATGCCTTCACGGCGGCACAGCTCTGCAATGCTGTCCTCGCCACGCAGCCCATCCAGTACGATCCTGATCTTCTCTTCGGATGAATAATGCTTGCGCGTGGCGCGCTTGATGTCTTTGACGATCTTCTCGCCAGGGCTCTTCGTTGTCTTTCTCATCGTCCACTCCTCAGTGGCTACGATGAGCAACAAACACTCTCTTAGCAAATACGCCTAATTGGACCCATAAGCGCTGACGTCAGACAATTCTTGGTCTTTGCGCCCTGACTACGATCCGGCATTGCACCGGGTAGATATCACGATCACTGACGATGACGGCGTTTTGGACGGCGATTCCACTACCGGACCCGCTGTATCTCTTGGTAACTCGAGCCCAGACGAAATTGGCACCGATTCAAACCAGACGGCTGTTATCAATGACATGGCTGGCAACCTGATCGCGTCGGGCCAAATTTATGACGAAGAGTTCTTTGCCGTCTGGGACGGTATCAATCCGCATATCTATATCGAAAGTGTCGAAATTGCAGGCGTTCATGTCGGCTACATCGTAAATGCGCCACTGACTCCAGGGACCACGTACTCACAATCCGCCACTGGTGATGTCAACGCGGGTACTGCACCTGCTTACTCCTCTTTCACGGACGTACCACCGTGTTATGCTCCCGGCACAATGATCGACACGCCGGATGGCCCGCGCGCCGTGGAAACCCTGGAAGTCGGCGATCTGGTGAAGACGCTTGATCACGGACCCAAGCCGATCCGTTGGACCCACAGCGGCGACCATCCGCTGGAAGACGCCGAAGTTGACGACAAGCCGGTGCAGATCAAGGCCGGTGCCTTGGGCCGGAACCTGCCCGCCCACGACCTGATCGTGTCGCCGCAACACCGCATCCTTGTCGGCGGGGCCGGGCAATTGCAGCCGGTATTCACCAGCGAGGCGTTTGCGCCCGCAAAATCCCTGACGGCCGTGCCCGGCATCCGCCACATGAAGGGCAAAACCAAAATCACCTGGATACATTTCGCCTGCGACCGGCACGAAGTTGTCACCGCCAATGGCTGCCTGTCGGAATCGCTGCTGCTTGGGCCGATGGTGGTCAATGGATTGACGGCCACCGAGCGTCAGGCAGTGACGGATATCTTTGGGTCTGCCCCGACGCACGACGCGGCCCTGAACGGTCCGCCAGCGCGGGAATGCCTGACGGTGGGCGCGGTCAAACGCCAGATTGCCAAACACCTCAAAGAGAAGGGCCAACTCTTGGCCAAAGAAATCAAGAAATGGGACGTGGATGCAGCGATGGAGCGGTATGAGGCTGAGCGGTTGCGCGAGGCGAACCCGAGGAGCCAGGTCAATATGAAGCACGTCGCCTAGCGAAAGCACGACTGGCGTATAGCAGGGCGGTCAGACCGGACGGTTACCGTGCTCTCATGCTTCACCAACAACATTCGCTCCGAGTGTTAACTGTAGTGTTAGTTTTTCATTAACTATGTCGTACCACCTTAGCCAGCGGGAACAGGGACGAATCGAATCAACGGGAAAGGCATAGAATTTGGCACGAGATCACATAAACGAGCACCCAATGCTTTGCATCAGCAGAGACATGGTAAGGGTGGCACACGACAACAAATGTCCACAGTTTGCAAAATTGCTGGAGCAAGCTTTGGAAACCCTAGAGCGCGAGATTCGGGCAAAACCGCCAACGTTTGTTTACCGAAATTGAACACTTCAATTGCCATATATTTGTCCGTACTTCTTGCTTAACTGCCGGCATGTACGGACACGACAATTGTGCCTGAGCTCAATGTTGCGCAGAAACTAGCACTAGTTCCAAATTCGCACGCGTTCTAGTCCTCTGAGCTTTTCCAAGTCGCTTTGGTAGCTCAAATCAAACAATTCTATTGTTTGAGAGTCGAGGCCGAGAGCGTTGGCTTCAGCGCTGCTATGGTGTGGACTGAAATGCTGCGTAACCACTCGAAGTTCAGCGTCAGGTAGGTGTTTACCGCGATAGTCTGCTCTATGGAGGAGCCCTTTCAACAGCTTGCGGCCGATTGGATCTGCCATATGAAATGCCAAATGATACTCATTGTTTAGTCGATCGGGGAAACTGAGTCCTGAAACCAGTTCGAGAATTGGGGCCAAGCGGTATGGCACGACTGTGCGCGGAAGGATTTCAATCGATATTGACGGCATCCGCTGCCTAATATTTTTTACAAGTTCGCTCCACGAAAATTCATAGAGATCGGCCCAATCCGTCGCCTTTATTGCTTTGTTGAGTTGTTCGTTTTCAAAGCTGAGAAGTAGTTCATGGATTGGCATGATTTCAATCATCAACACAACATGCCAAGTCGGGAACGCGGCTGCCAATGCAGCACATTTTTTAGTGGCTTGGGGTAAACATCCCCTTTATCTAGGACATTGGGCGGACTAGCCCAAGCGTGTTGGTTTGAGATAAATACTCTATTTGAGCCATGCGAGATACCAAGAGCCTCAAGCACCTTAGTTTCGCTTGCAAAGTATTTTCCAGACATCAGTTCACGAAGGACAGGCTTGTGGACTTTTTCAACAGGGCAAGTTAGGCCGCTTTTCGAGTTAATCTCGGGGTTTCGACGCAGAACCAGTTCCAACGCTGGGCCAAGGTTCCCACGCGCACCTAGATGTAAGAAAATTCGCTTGTCGTTACTCATGATCAGAATTTCCGACCTCTGTTTCTCGTGCATTAACAGAGGCGGTATGCAAGATGCAATGATAGACAACAGCGGCCCGTTGGCCGAAGATCTTAAAGAACTGCGTGACCGGAGGCAGCAAATGCAAACACGACTTATACTAGAAGTAGATGGTGAAGAACTCCTGCGCCACACGCAAGACCTACCGATTGATCAGGTCGGTCAACTTGATGACGCTGTGAGACTAGTTATTGAACGTAGTTTGGCTGCTGTCTTGGCGAGGGTGGCAGTAGAACTGACCAAAAGCAAAACTGAATTGCCAGTTTCGCAGGCGGCTGTAATCTCTGCCTTGGCACTTGAGGCCGACGCCTATCTCAATCAGATGCTTGATAGCATCAAACTGCTTCGAGGAGTCGCAGAAGGGCAGATAAACCCTTATGAAACACGGTATGCAGATCTCGCGCATGACGTAGATGCTGAGTCTGATTTCAGCTGATACTCTGAGGTATTTTCTGGTTTTCAAACAATCTCGAACCAACTTTCCGTCGCTAGGAAATCAAATCCAGCGACACCGAGGATTTGGATTGCATCGCCGTCGCCAAAATCGAGAGTCAGTGACTGACCGTAGTCCTCGAGTGTTCCAAAAGTCTCGATCAATTCTGCGCTTGTGAGATTTGAGTCGTTCGTGAGGTTTTGATCAAGCTGAATGCGGTCGGCACCAAGGCCGAAATCTGAAACAACATCGTGATCATCACCCTTCATGAAGACAAACGTGTCGGCTCCGACACCTCCGGAAAGAGTATCGTTGCCGCCGCGCCCATGAAGGGTGTCAGCACCGGCACGACCGGAAATTTCGTTATCCAGAGCATTACCATACAATTGGTCGGTAAAATTTGATCCGATCAGGTTCTCGATGCTAACGAACGTGTCACCAGCCGCATTGCCGGTGTTTCTCGTGGCGTTACTTAGGTCTGCGGTAATGCCACTCCATGCCGTCCAGTAGGCCGCTGTGTCACTTCCTGATCCACCACTGAGAAGATCGGCTCCATCACCGCCCAACAAGATATCGTCTCCACTGCCGCCGAAAAGCCGATCGTCTCCTTGGCGACCGTTGAGCTTGTCATCGCCCTGACCGCCGCTAAGTTTGTTTGCGTCGCCGCCGCCGCGCAGTACATCATTGTATTTTGACCCCAAGATGTTCTCAATCCCAACAAGAAGATCGCCCTTTGCGTCGCCAATGTTCGTGCTTTGATTAACGAGGTCGACGATTACCCGCCAGTATGCAGTTTGATAGGCAGCGGTATCGACACCGTTGCCGCCAATAATATGGTCCGCTCCCTTGCCACCGACCAGAAAATCCCAACCGTCACCGCCATCGAGTACGTCATTGCCATTGCGCCCGTTAATCTTATCACTGCCAGCGCCGCCGACCAAATAGTTGCTCGCATGATTTCCGAAGAGCTGATCAGAAAATTCAGATCCTTCAAGGCTTTCTATCGAGTGGTAGACGTCCATTGCTGCCGCGCCAGCGTTATTATTCAAGCCCATTATGTCCGCAACGATGCCTTGTGATACCGTTTGATACGAAACCATGTCTTTGCCAGCACCTCCAAAGAACTCATCGCCACCGCCGTGGCCTACCAGCCTGTTGTCAAGATCATTGCCAAGAATCAAATCCCAACCGGCGGTTCCAAACAATTCAACTTGATCTGCTTCGCCGACAACTTCGTTTGCAATCTCAAATTTTACATGCAGCACCTCGTAGGGCGACAAGGGGAAGCCGAGAATGCTGCCATCAAGGATCTGCTCAAAACTGATGTCGGTCCATGTCGGTGTTAAATCTGGCTCATTCCAATACGCAAGCCCAGCTTGACTGCCATACTCGCCATCTGCATTACTTGTATCCACCGACAAGACTTGTGCCGACAATAGTCGTAACGGCGTCCCGAATGCCGAAAGGTCCAGTTCGCCATTCCATCCCCCTTCGTCAATTGAAGACACATACATGTCTAGGTCAGTTTCGCCAGAAAATGCCTGTGCCCGGATCCCATCGGGTAGACCAGACACAGTCAAGACCGCATCGCCGAGGGTGTTCTCGGTCAAGCTAGCAAAAACCTCACCGGCGACCATGATGTCGCCAGCAGCATTCGCTATGCTTGTGGGGTGATATTGTGCAGACCAAAAGGATAGCATATCGACGCCATTAACCAGAAAGGTATTAAACATTTCGAGCATTAAGCCCGCTTGCTCCAGCCCATGACTTTCGTATGATTTGTGGAGGACGTTCCACTCTGAAATCATTAAGTCTAGATCGACGCCGCTAGCATCCTCCCAGAATCCCATGATTCCTACCGAGTCTTCGATTGCGCTCACCAAATTATTGAAAGTGTTTGTCCCGTCTTGACCAGAAAGCAACTCATCTCGAAAATAGAAGTGGCCTACAATTCCGTCGATCACCGAGAGTTCGTCGATCGAGTATTCATTGAGTTGGTTTTGTGCACGCTCAAGAAGTTCATCAACACTGGTGAGCCCGGTAACGCTCTGAACCCATGATTGGATAAGGATGCCTGGCTGCTCGAGCCCCGAGTAAGTTGTATTATTATTGTAAAACTGTTCAATAACTTCATCCACAATGGTCGCGATATCGCCGGATAATTTGCCGTACTCAGCGGCAGTCATGTAGCCTTCGTATTCGTTACCCAATTCGAACGCGCTGATTGGGTTGGGAAAACTGGTTTCCAACACTTCCAAGACAAAGCTACGGATTGCTTCGGCGTGCTGTAAATCAAAGGCGCGCTGGCCATAAGGCATGTCATCAGTCAAGAGCCGCGCGACGGGTATCACGATTATGGCCTGAGCATCGACGTCACTAGCAAACGATAGGAAGTCGTTAAGTGGCGTGAGCGATTTCGTTTGCCCGTTTTCATCAATGTATGTCGATGCGTTGGGATTCGTTATGTCAAAGATAGTTTCAGCGCTTACGCCTCCAGGGTAACGAATGGTCTTGAGGCCAGTAAACTCGATAAGGTCATCAAACTTTTCCCAGGGCTTATCCCCAATCGCTTCAAACTCGAAGACGTGGTTGAGGCCGAAATGGTCTTCAGTAACAAAGACTCCACTATTCTCTTCAATGGTGATTTGCGCGACCGTAGACATCGTATGAAACCCTCTTGCTGAATGGTGAGTTCAGGAAAAGCGGGTTCATGTGTTTTTGGCGGTGCAAAAATTTGGCAGCATCGGGGCTAATAGAGAAAATGCTATTAGATTGTGGACGACAGGCGATGGGGGCGACCACGAATGAGGTACCCTGCACCGGTGAAGTTGGAGATCATCAGGTTGGTCGAAGAGAGCAATCTGTCCGCCCGCATGACGCTGGCCAAGCTAGGTATCCCCCGGACGACATTTTACCGTTGGTATGATCGGTATTTGTGGCGCGGCGAGGCTGGTTTGCAGGTGAGAACGGCCCTGCGGTCCGTCGCGCATGCGGCCATGCGGCCTTACCGCGGCGGCGCACTTGGCGTCCCGGTTTGCCCGTCTCGCGAGCACGTCGTGATCCGGCCACGCCTGCGGTTTCCACTCTGGTCTGTTTTGCGGTGCAAAACGATCCCGCCGCTCCATCCGCCTGCGTGTCCCGCTCTGTCCGTCGTCAGGGTTTTTGGAACCAATGGCAGCTTAAACTAAGTGAGAGTTTGGCTCATCTGGTTGGTTTCATTATGCGGCGTGCTGTCGGTGATGCAAGCGCCGCGCTTCGAGTGTCTTTCGTTTGATCCTTTCCCTTTGTTTTAGAATGGCTTTGTCACGGCCAAAGTAGACGTCGGCGGGTGTGACGTTGTTGATGCTCTCGTGATACCGCTGATGATTGTAGTGGTCGACGAAGGCTTCGATTTGAGCTTCAAGATCACCCGGCAGGAAGTAGTTTTCCAGCAGGATGCGGTTCTTTAAAGTCTGATGCCAACGCTCGATCTTGCCTTGGGTTTGCGGATGGTATGGCGCGCCGCGAGAATGCTTCATGCCTTTGTCCTGCAACCATTCCGCCAGATCTCCAGAGACGTAACTCGATCCGTTGTCGCTGAGCAGACGTGGCTTGTGAACGACGTGAACTTGGTCGCAGCCGGATGCTTGCAATGCGAGGTCAAGCGTATCGGTAACGTCTTCAGCCCGCATGTTGGTGCAGAGCTTCCAGGAGACGATGTAGCGGCTGTAGTCGTCGAGGACAGTGCTGAGATAGAACCAACCCCATCCCAGAACCTTGATGTAGGTGAAGTCTGTTTGCCAAAGCTGGTTGATCGCAGTTGTTTTGTCTTTGAACTCGCTGGCTGCCTTGATGACGATGAAGGCCGGGCTAGTGATTAGATCATGCGCCTTTAGCACCCGATACACTGTGGATTCTGAGACAAAATAGCGCTCCTGATCCGTGAACGTCACCGCCAACTCGCGCGGTGACAGTTCCGTTTCCTGCAAGGCGAAGTCGACAACCTTGCGCTTCACCTCGTCAGGCACGCGGTTCCAAACGTGCTTGGGCTTGGGGGATTGATCCTGCAATCCGGCCTCACCGCGCTGCAGGTACCGATCGTACCAACGGTAGAACGTCGTGCGTGGGATACCCAGCTTGGCCAGTGTCAGACGCGCCGACAGATGGCTGCCCTCAACCAAACGAATGATCTCCAGCTTCTCTGATGCAGGATACCTCATTCGTGGTCGCCCCCATCGCCTGTCATGCTTTTTTTGAGAAGACGCAATTCGAGCGTCTGTTCCGCGACAACCTCTTTGAGATCCTTGGCCTCACGGCGCAGTTCTTTGACCTCATCGGTGTTTGCAGCCCGCGCAGTGTCGCCTGCCAGACGCCGCTTACCGGCTTCCATGAAGTCCTTGGACCACTTGTAGTAAATGCCTTGCGATATGCCTTCACGGCGGCACAGCTCTGCAATGCTGTCCTCGCCACGCAGCCCATCCAGTACGATCCTGATCTTCTCTTCGGATGAATAATGCTTGCGCGTGGCGCGCTTGATGTCTTTGACGATCTTCTCGCCAGGGCTCTTCGTTGTCTTTCTCATCGTCCACTCCTCAGTGGCTACGATGAGCAACAAACACTCTCTTAGCAAATAACGCTATTTGGACCCATGGGCGCTGACGTCAGACAACCCGGACCGGCGGACTCTCAGAGAGATAGATGAGACGCTCTTAAACGCCTAATTATGCGTTCGTGCTTGGCAAGTTCAGCCAATAACGCGTGTACCTTAGTTCGCCGGTCCGCCTCAGGGCATCGATCTCAACCAACTCTTGCAAATCTCGGGTCGCCGTCGCTCGCGACGTGCCCGTGATCGAAATGTAATTCTCGGCACTCAAACCGCCCTTGAAGCCATCTGGTCCTTCCCGGAATATGCGTTCGATTGCCTTGGCTTGGCGGTCGTTCAGCTGGAGGCGATGCCGATCATAGAAACGTGCCTTCGCAATGAAAAAACCAACTCGATCAAGAGTAACTTTTTGCGCTGACAAAACAGTTTCCGCGAACCATTCTAGCCAGGGCGTGACATCCAACGTCTTCTGGTGCCGCTCAAGCTGATCATAGTAAGCCTTCCGCTCCCGCTCGATCGAGTAGGCCAGCGCGATCAGGCTCGGTTGGCCCATGTTTTGCGCAAGTGATTTCTCGGCCAAAGCGCGGCCCAATCGTCCGTTGCCGTCTTCAAAAGGATGGATGCTTTCAAAGTAAAGATGGCTGAGACCTGCCCGTGTCAGCGCCGACAGTGGTTCTTCTGCACCTGGCGCGGTCACATTGAACCAATCCACAAACCGCTCCATCTCGCCCAGAACCTGCGCCGATGTCGGCGCCTCGAAATGAACGATTGGCCGATCCACACGACCCGATACGATCTGCATTGCGTCTTCATGCTGGCGATAGGCCCCGATGCTTTCTAACCGCCGATCGTGGGACAACAACATGTCATGCCATCTGAACAACGTCTCATGCGTGAGTGGCTCGGCATAAGTCGAATAGACATCGACCATCATCTCGGCCACACCCTGCTCTCTGGGCTTGGTTGGGTAGCTGTCAGGCGACAATCCAAGCTGACGGCGCAGCGAGGACTGCACGCTTTGACGATCCAGCATCTCGCCTTCGATGGCACTGGTTTTCATGGCTTCATCGCTCAGCAGGTCGATGCGGAGTTGATCGCGCTCAGTTGGACTGACATGGTGAACGGCACCCAGGATCTCGCCCGACGACAGCAAGAAACGCTGCTCGAGCGGTGCCAGTGCTGCCGCGTCATACCGAAATTCCGGCCAACCGGGTATCTGCCAATTCCATGCCATGAGGTATAGAGCTCCTTTCTATAGCTCACATTGTGACCATTTTTGAGGTATAGAAGTCAATCCTATACCTCAAAGATGTGCAAATACACGTAAACTCTGCTGTGCATTTGCACGTGAAGTCTGCTCACACCTCTGACTGCTTGAAAGTCGAAGCCCGACCAATTGAAAGCGAAGAGCGTCAGACCAGCTTCGTTCGGGTCGCCTCATCTGCGTTTCCATCAGCCAACTCCAACTCTGGCAAGTCCCGCAATGTCTGCAAATCAAACGTCGCCAGAAATGTCTCAGTCGTCACAAAGGTATGCGGCGCGCCAGGCCGCGGCGCGCGCGGACCACTTGCAATCAGGTCCTTGAACCGCAGCCGGGCCAACAGATCACGACTGACCTCCTTGCCAAAGATGCCCTTGAGTCCAGCCCGATCGATCGGCTGGTGATAGGCAATGGCGCAAAGCACGCCCATCTCCATCTCGGTGAAGGCGAGCGACTGCTCCCCAAGATCAGCCGCTGCCTTAATGGCGTCAGCAAATTGTGTACGGGTCCGGAACATCCACTTGCCCGCGACCTGCGCGAGCTCATAAGGTCGGCCGGTCAGCTCCGCCTGAATATCCTCAATCAACATCTCGACAGAGGCCCCCTGCCCTACAACGCGTACCAGATCGTCACGACCAATCGGTGAGGCACTGGCAAACAGCACGGCCTCGATCCGCCCCATCCATTCGCGCCAACGCAGCTCTTGCGGCAGGTCCTCCAGTTCCCTGTCGAAAACGCCTCCGCCCTCATCGGCTGCCTTACTTTTAGTCGCTGCGGTCGTCATGGCGCGATCCCGTAGAGCCGGAAGGTCGGTCGCCCGGTCAGCTCGCGAGCAACCCCGAGCGCGACCAGCCGGTCACAGAGCCGCCGCGCTGCCCGGTCGGTCATGGGGATCTTGGTCCCTTGGATCATTGGTGACAACATCGTTGACGGTGCAACCGCATCCTCAGACAGAAACAGAGCGACCGCTGCGTCCGATCCCTTGGACCGCAGCTTCGGGGCAATCCCTTGAAGTGCCACGCCGCGCTGCGCCAAATCCCGCGCCAGACGGATCGTCTCTTCAATGGATTGCAACATGCGATGTTGCACAATCAAGTCAGCCCCCTGCCCGTCCCCGACCAGATCGCGCAACATCGCCTTCGTCAGACAGTGCCCCGAGACGGGCAAGACTGTCGGCCAGCTCAAGACCCGCGCCAGTGCAACATCAGAGAGCAGACAGGCCAGCCGCTCCGCCCGGTCGTCCACCTCCAGAACCGCGCGCATCACCGAAACGCACCCAGCCAGCGGCCCGTGGGTCTTTGCACGGGCAGTCCCGGCTTCGAGCCAGGCATCGACTTCTAGATCAAAGTCGGAGCCGATGAGAGCCACGAGCGCCACTTGCCAATCGCGCCCGGTCAGTCGAATCTGCGTGGCTTTGCGCCAGAACGCCAGCAGATCGCCGTCCGGTCCGCGGACCTCACTGGGTGGCGCCAAATGAAAGGCGTCGCGGATATCGCCCTCCTGTGCCAGGCGCCCTTCCAGCTTCGAGGTAGCGGTCGCAGCGGCCAGAGATAACCGATTGGCAAGCAATTTCACCGGGACGCCGTGAGTCGGATCGGATACCAACGCATCCAGCACTGTCAGCGCCGCGCCTGACCTGAAAGCCACAGTTTCAAGGGTTTCTGCATGCCCGGAGGTGACCCAGCCCGGGAGTTTCGGTAGGTTCGTCTGGTCGTCAGAGATGGTTGCGGGCTGATTGCGCATGCCACTACACTATCTTAGCACGGCGCTTTTGCCTACCATATAGTGTAGAAACCGCCCCACCCTGCGATTCCTCGCTATGTCCAATAAGTTTGCATTATCGGACGTAAAAGAATATGCTGAGAAGCAGTTCAATTTCATTGCTGGATTCACTGGAAA